>CAZIII010000007.1:0-34943 GCA_964539425.1 uncultured Tissierellaceae bacterium
TTATTAAGTTAAAACATGAGGCTGAAAGACTAGAAAAATTCCTTGGTGGAATTAAAAATATGAGCAGAGTTCCAGATGTTCTTTTTGTAGTAGATCCAAGAAAAGAGAGAATTGCAGTTAAGGAAGCTCAAATTCTTGGAATTCCTGTTGTTGCCATAGTAGATACAAACTGTGATCCAGATGAAATAGATTATGTAATACCAGGTAATGATGATGCTATTAGAGCAGTAAAATTATTAACTGAGACTATGTCTAATGCAGTTTTAGAAGGCAAACAAGGTGAACAAACAGAAAATACAGAAGAGTAAAATGATGAAAGGTAAGGGTAAGAAAGGGTTAGTCCCTTACACTCTTACCATTTTTAACAATATAGGAGGGGTATTATGAATATAAGTGCTTCAACAGTAAAAGAATTAAGAGAAAGAACAGCAGCAGGAATGCTAGACTGTAAAAATGCATTAGTAGAAACTAATGGAGACATTGAAAAAGCAATTGATTTATTGAGAGAAAAAGGATTAGCTAAAGCAGCAAAAAAATCAGGTAGGATAGCATCAGAAGGCTTAGTAGAAGCTTATATACATGGTGGTAGAATTGGAGTTATAGTAGAAGTTAACTCTGAAACTGACTTTGTTGCTAAAACTGATGAATTCAAACAATTTGTTAAGGATATAGCAATGCAAATTGCAGCTTCAAATCCAAAATATATATCAAGAGACGAAGTAAGTGAAGAAGAAATTGCTAGAGAAAGAGAAGTATTGACTATTCAAGCTATGAATGAAGGAAAACCAGAACATGTTGCAGCAAAAATGGTAGAAGGAAGAATAGAAAAATATTTTGAGCAAATATGTTTATTAGATCAAAACTTTATTAAGGATCCAAGTGTAAAAATTGGAGTTTTACTAAATGAAAAAATATCTAAAATTGGAGAAAATCTTAAGATTAGAAGATTTGCAAGATTTGAAGTTGGAGAAGGCATTGAGAAAAAAGAAGAGAATTTTGCTGAGGAAGTTGCAAAACAAATGGGTATATAATTCAAATGGAGAACAGTTATTTGTTCTCCATTTAAATAATATTATACTTAACATTAGGGGTGAGTTAAATGGAGCCAATATTTAAAAGGGTAGTATTAAAAATAAGTGGTGAAGCATTAGCAGGCACTAAAGGAACTGGAATTGATGTAATTACTATAAATCAAATTTCTGCAGAAGTAAAAGAATTACATAATCTTGGTGTACAAGTATCTATTGTTGTAGGTGGAGGAAATTTCTGGCGTGGAAGATCCAGTAAAGACATGGATAGAACTACATCTGATTATATGGGAATGTTAGGAACTGTAATGAATGCTCTTGCACTTCAAGACTCACTGGAAAATCTTGGTGTTAATACTAGAGTTCAATCAGCTATAGAGATGAGGCAAATTGCAGAACCATATATAAGAAGGAAGGCAGTTAGGCATCTAGAGAAAGGGAGAGTAGTTATATTTGCTGCAGGTTCTGGAAATCCATATTTTTCTACAGATACAGCTGCAGCTTTAAGGGCAGCCGAAATAGAAGCAGATGTAATACTATTAGCAAAAAAAGGTGTAGATGGAGTATATGATTCTGACCCTAAGATTAATAAAGACGCAAAGCGATTTGACACTTTGAAATATATAGACATATTAAACCTAGGACTTGGAATAATGGATTCTACTGCAACATCTCTATGCATGGATAACAAAATTCCTTTAATTATATTTGGTATAGATGAGCCAAATAACATCATTAATGTTGTTTTAGGAAGAAAAATAGGAACACATGTAAAGGAGGATGAATTATGTATTTAGAACTTTACAATGAAGCAGAAGAAAAAATGAAAAAGACCATTTCAGTTTACAATGAAGAACTACAATCTATAAGGGCAGGGAGAGCAAACCCTGGAATTTTAGATAAAATTACAGTAGATTACTATGGTCAAATTACACCATTAAAGCAAGTAGGAAGTGTTTCCGCTCCGGAACCAAGGTTAATTGTTATTCAACCTTGGGATGCAAAACTAATTCCTATAATAGAAAAAGAAATATTAAAATCAGACTTGGGATTGAATCCATCAAATGATGGCAAATTAATAAGACTTATAATCCCAGTACTAACTGAAGAGAGAAGAAAAGAATTAACAAAAGTAGTAAAAAAGAATGGGGAAAATGCAAAAGTTGCTATTAGAAACATTAGAAGAGATTTCAATGAACAACTAAAAAAATTAGAGAAAAACAAAGAAATTAGTGAAGATGATAAGAGGATAGCAGAAGATAAGATTCAAAAAATAACTGATAAATTCATTGAAGATGTAGATGCAATAACAAAGAAAAAAGAAGAAGAGCTAATGGAAATATAATAAAACCCCTTCTTATAATGAAGGGGTTTTTAATACCGAGGTGATATATGTGTCGAATGTCAGTCAGAATATGGAACAATTAAAAAAACAAATTGATTTCTCTAACCTTCCCAAACATATTGCTATAATAATGGACGGTAACGGTAGATGGGCAAAAAAGAGATTTCTTCCTAGAAATTTTGGACATCAAGAAGGAATGGAAAGAGTAATTGAAGTGGTTACAGCTGCTTCTAATTTAGGAATTGAACATTTATCATTATATGCTTTTTCTACTGAGAATTGGAGTAGACCAATAGATGAGGTCCAGGGTTTGATGAAAATATTAGTGCAATATATAAAAAGAGAATTAGATAAATTACATAAAAACAATGTTAAAGTGCAAGTTATGGGAGATATTGAAAAATTACCTACCTTTGCCAAAAATGAAGTAATAAAAACAATAGAAACTACATCTAAAAATAGTGGGTTGGTATTAAATATTGGGTTAAATTACGGGGGTAGAGATGAAATAATCTATGGGGTTAAAAATCTTTTAAATGATATAAAAACGGGTAAAACTAATATAGATGATTTAAATGAAAATACTTTTTCTAATTATCTATATACTAAGGGGCAGCCGGACCCTGATTTATTAATTAGACCAAGTGGAGAATTTAGACTAAGTAATTTTATGCTATATCAAATAGCATATACCGAATTTTGTTTTTATGATATATTGTGGCCAGATTTTAAAGAAAAGCACTTATTACTATCTATTATTGATTATCAAAAAAGAAATAGAAGATTTGGAGGAATATAAGTGAGTGATTTGAACAAGAGACTTTTAAGTGGGATAATAGGTTTAATATTATTATTTTTTGTAGTTTCTTATGGTGACTATTTATTGTATTTTATAATTTATATTGTTTCCATAATTGGTTTAAAAGAATTTTATACAGCTACTGAAAAAATAAATGTAAACCCTATTTATCCTATAGGATATTTAAGCGCAACAGGGTTGTTTATAAATTGTATATTGGGAAACAAATATTTGGGTCTTACTTTTTCACTTATGATGATTGTTTTACTATTTTTAATTATTGTGAAAAAAGACTTATTAGTACAAGATATTTCAATTACCCTCTTAGGAATATTGTATATTCCTTTTTTACTATTTCATATAGGATACTTAAATAACACTAAATATATTTGGTTAGTTTTTATAATAGCATTTGGTACAGATACATTTGCTTATGTTGCAGGTAGTTTATTTGGAAAAAGAAAATTATGTCCTAAAATCAGTCCTAAAAAAACAGTTGAAGGCTCTATTGGTGGTATAATTGGCAGTACTATATTGCTAATTATTTATTCAATATATTTTAATTTAAATCCAATATGGAAAATTATTTTGCTTTCTATTATTTGTTCAGTAGTAGCTCAATTAGGTGATTTAGTGGCTTCAAAGATAAAAAGAATATGCGGTATAAAAGATTTCGGTTCTATAATGCCTGGACATGGTGGTGTATTAGATAGATTTGATAGTATAATATTTACTGCTCCTGTAATATACTACTATACTAGTATCTTTTTAAATTAATATATAGGTGGTGTTTAAATGTTAACAGCGATATCAGCGATATTTGTCTTTTTAATGGTCATATTAGTACACGAATTTGGTCATTTTGCTGTAGCTAAAATGGTAGGGATTAAAGTTAATGAATTTTCAATAGGTATGGGACCTAAATTGTTCCAAAAAGGTAAAGGAGAAACATTATATACACTAAGGTTATTACCAATTGGTGGTTATGTAAAAATGGAAGGTGAAGATGAAAATTCTGATGATCCAAGAAGCTTTAACAAGGTTTCTGCTCTTTCGAGAATTGCAGTTGTTGTAGCAGGAGCTGTTATGAATTTCTTATTAGCCATTATCATATTTGGAATTGTTTCTTATGGCATAGGTATGCCAACTAATATTATAGATAGTACTCTTGAAGATTCTCCGGCAAAACAAGTTGGTTTAATGTCAGGAGATATTGTTGTTAAGATAGATGATACTAATATAAAGAGCTGGGAAAACATATCAGAGGCTATAAATAATTCTATTCCAAATAAAGAAATAGATATAGAAGTATTAAGAGATGGAGAAAGTAAGATTTTTTCAATTGTTCCTACTGTTAGTGAAGGAAGATATATGATAGGTATATCACCAGCATACGAAAAATCAATAGTATCTGCTGTACAAGGGGGATTTGAGAAAACATTTACCTTTTTAGGATTAATGTTTGATTTCATAGGCATGGTATTTAAAGGCAATGTAGGATTAAATCAATTATCAGGACCTATTGGTGTTATTAATGAGGTAGGAGCAGCAGCTAAGATGGGAATATATAATTTACTCTATATCTTAGGCTTTATTAGTGTAAATCTAGGCTTTTTTAATTTATTACCTATTCCAGCCTTAGATGGAAGTAGAATAATTTTCTTATTAATAGAATTAGTAAGAGGTAAACCCATAGATACAAATAAAGAAGGGTTTATACATTTTATAGGATTTGTTTTATTGATTTCTTTAATGTTGATAGTAACTTATAAAGATATAATTAAATTCAATATTTTTTAGAGGGTGATAATTTGAGTAGAAAAAAAACAAAAGTAATTAATGTTGGTAATGTATTAATTGGTGGGAATAATCCTATATCAGTTCAATCTATGACGAATACAGTAACGAAGGATTTCGCTTCAACCATTAATCAGATAAAAAGGTTAGAAGATGCTGGGTGTAATATAATCAGATCAGCCATTACGGATTTAGAAGATGCAAAAGCTATAAGTAATATAAAAAAGGATATAAATATACCAATAATTGCTGATATACAATATGATTATAAATTAGCCTTAGAATCAATTAAATATGGAATTGATGGACTGAGACTTAACCCTGGTAATATTGGTTCTTTAAACAAAGTAAAGGAAGTTGTAAGAGCTTGTAAAGATAGTGGAATCTCTATTAGGGTAGGAGTAAATGCAGGTTCTTTAAAACAAGAATTTTTAGATAAATATAATGGTGTAAATGAAGATTCAATGGTTTATAGTGCATTAGAACAAATACAATTATTAGAAGATATGGGTTTTGATGATATAAAGATATCATTGAAAGCTAGTAATGTAGCTCTGACTATTAAAGCTTATGAAAAGATGTCAAATTTAAGAAATTATCCTCTACACTTAGGAATAACTGAAGCAGGTCCACTTTGGAGAGGAACTATAAAATCTTCTGTAGGGATAGGAACATTATTATCAATGGGTATAGGTGATACCATAAGAATATCTTTAACAGGAGACCCTGTTGAAGAGGTAAAAGTAGGAAGAGAGATTCTTAAATCTCTTGATCTATTAAAAGATGGAATAGAAATAATTTCATGTCCTACATGTGGCCGCACTAAAATAGATTTAATAAATATTGTTGAAGAAGCTGAAAGAAGGCTAGAAGGTATAAACAAAAATATCAAAGTAGCTATTATGGGCTGTGCCGTAAATGGACCTGGCGAAGCTAGAGAAGCTGATATAGGCATTGCAGGTGGAAATGGAGAAGGTTTGATTTTTAGAAAAGGCGAAATAATAAAAAAAGTTAGAGAAGAAGATTTGTTAGACGAATTATTAAAAGAGATAGAAAAACTTTAATAGTAGTATACCTATATAAGCAAGGAGGTATAAATTATAGATGAATGCTGATCAATTGTATCTTTCAAAGTTAATTAACAAAGAAGAAGATTATGACATAAAAAACCTTGAGATTTTGATTAAAAAGGTTGAAATAGTGAAAGATACAATGGAATTAATAGTATATTTAGAATCTTCGAACTTAATTAACAAGGAACTGATTGAAAGAATTAATATTATTTTAAGTGAATACTTTAATGAATTTAAAGTATTATTAAAAATAACATATAATATTTCAGGTAGCAATGAAGAGAAGTTAAATTTTTATAAAGATAGTCTCATAGAACTTATTGAATCGCAAATACAGTCTAGTAAGTCTTGGATTGGAGATTTAAAATGGGAAATTAATGAAGATTCTTTAATTGTTATTCCACCTAATAAAATAGCATATTACTCTATGACGAATAGTGGAATAGAAGAATATATAAAAACTAAAGTTTATGAAGAGTTAAATATAAATTTAAAAATAATTGTATCAGACTCTAATTTTATGGTTGATAATGAATATCTTAACATTAAAAATTTAGAAGAAAAAGAAATTGCAGTACAAACACTTAATGCAATAGGTACAAGCGTTAAGGATAGTACTCATAAGAAAGCTAGTAGATACTATGCTTTTGGAAAACAAATAAAAGACTTACCTATTAAAGTTAAGGAAATAGATATTCAAACTGGTACTTGCATAATAGAAGGACAAATATTCCAACTGGAAACTAGACAGATTAAGAATAATAAAACACTTGTTACATTCTATATTTCTGATTTAACTGATTCTATTATAGTTAAAGTTTTTTTATCTGAGGAGCAATCTTCTGAATTTCTTACAAATGTCAAAGATGACACTTATGTTAAACTTCAAGGTGATATAACTTATGATAGTTACTCAAGAAGTACTGTTGTTATGCTAAAATCATTAAATAAGATTGACAAAGAAGAAAGAAAAGATAATTCATTAGAAAAAAGAGTCGAACTTCATCTTCATACTCAAATGAGTTCAATGGATGGGGTTAGTTCGCTTAAAAAATTGGCTGCCAGAGCTAAAGAATGGGGACATAAAGCTCTAGCTATTACAGATCATGGGGTCGTACAGAGTTTCCCTGAAGCAATGGAATTAAGTAAATCATTAGGCATAAAAATGATTTATGGGATGGAAGGTTATTTAGTTAATGATAAAAAGAATATTATAACAAATTTTAATGAGAATATAGAGTATTCAACTTATGTGGTTTTTGACATTGAAACAACAGGACTTTCCGCTATAAATGATATGATAACAGAAATTGGTGCAGTTAGAATTAAAGATGGACAAATAATAGATACTTATAGTCAATTAATAAATCCTAATAGGCCTATTCCATCTAAGATTACAGAATTAACTGGCATCACAGATGAAATGGTAAAGAATAAACCAAGTATTAATGAAGTAATTTTTGATTTTAAGGATTTTATAAAAGATGATGTCTTAGTTGCTCATAATGCTTCTTTTGATATAGGTTTCATAAGGCAAAACGTGAAATTAAATAATTTAGAATTAAATAATCCGGTTTTAGACACATTGGCATTATCTAGGGCAGTATTTCCTGAATTAAAAAGTCATAAATTAAATAATATTGCTAAGCACTTAAATGTTAGCTTAATAAATCACCATAGAGCCGTAGATGATGCAAATGCTACTGCTGAAATATTATTAAAAATATTAAACCTATTAAATGAAAACAATATTACTAGCTTTAATCAAATAAACACATTAAATCAGGGTAAAGATTTAACTAAGGATATGAGCTTTCATATAATAATACTAGCAAAGAACCTTGTAGGGCTTAAAAATCTATACAAATTAGTTTCTGAATCCCATGTGAACTATTTCCATAGGAGACCTAGAATTCCAAAATCATTAATATCAGCAAATAGAGAAGGATTAATAATAGGAACTGCCTGTGAATCTGGTGAACTCTATAAAGCAATTTTAAGTAATAAAAGTAGTAATGAAATAAATGATATTGTACGGTTTTATGATTTTCTTGAGATTCAACCAATTCAAAATAATGCTTTTCTAATTAGAGAAGGGATAGCTAAGGATGAGGAACAACTAAAAGAAATTAATAGGAGAATATATAATTTAGGAAAGCGTAATAATAAGCTAGTTGTAGCTACAGGGGATGTTCATTTTTTAGATCCAGAAGATGAAGTATATCGTAGGATACTAATGTCTGGACAAAAATTTCAAGATGCTGATTTACAACCCCCTATATATTTTAAATCAACTGATGAAATGTTAGAAGAATTTTCATACTTAGGTGAAGATATTGCAAAAGAAGTAGTAGTTGATAACACTAATATTATCAGTGATTCAATTGATGAAATAATTCCTATTCCAGATGGAACATTCCCACCAGTAATTGAAGGTGCTGAAGAAGAATTAAAGAATATAACTTATGAAAAAGCGATTCAAGTTTATGGAAATCCTTTGCCTGAGATTGTGGAAAAACGATTAGAACGAGAATTAAATTCTATTATTAAAAACGGGTATGCAGTAATGTATATAATTGCTCAAAAACTAGTATGGAAGTCTTTAGAAGATGGATATCTAGTTGGCTCAAGAGGATCTGTAGGTTCTTCTTTTGTAGCAACCATGAGTGGAATAACTGAGGTGAATCCTCTAGAACCACATTATGTATGTCCGGGATGCAAATATAGTTATTTTTATGATGATGGTTCTGTAGCTTCGGGTGTTGATTTAGCAGATAAAGAATGTCCCAAATGCAATACTATTATGATTAAGGATGGTCACAATATACCATTTGAAGTATTTCTTGGATTTGAAGGAGATAAAGAGCCTGATATTGACTTGAATTTTGCCGGTGAATATCAATCAGTAGCTCATAAATATACAGAAGAACTTTTTGGGGAAGGCTATGTATTTAGAGCAGGAACTATAGGAACAATAGCAGATAAAACAGCTTATGGATTTGTAAAAAAATATTTTGAAGAAAGAGATTTAAGTGTTAATGCCGCAGAGATTAATAGATTGGTTCAAGGATGTACAGGAATAAAAAGAACTACCGGTCAACATCCTGGAGGCGTAATGATAGTTCCAAAATATAAGGATATTCTAGACTTTACACCTATTCAGTATCCTGCAAACGATAAAAAGTCAGGAGTACTAACTACACATTTTGACTATAATGCTATTAGTGGTAGAATATTAAAGTTAGATATACTAGGCCATGATGTACCAACTATTATTCGTATGCTTTTTGATTTTACTGGCGTAGACCCTACATCAATTCCGCTTGATGAGCCAAAGACTATGAAATTGTTTACTAGTACAGAGCCATTAGGAATCACTAAAGAGGACATTAATTGCCCCGTAGGTACTTTGGGAATTCCTGAATTTGGTACAAAATTTGTTAGACAAATGTTAATGGATACAATGCCTAGTACTTTTTCTGAATTAGTAAGGATAAGTGGTCTATCCCACGGTACTGATGTATGGATAAATAACGCACAAGAACTAGTTAAGAGTAATACGGCTCCCCTAAGTAAAGTTATATCAACTAGAGAAGATATTATGTTGTTTTTAATAAATGCAGGTTTAGATAAGAAAAGATCATTTAAAATCATGGAAAATGTACGTAAAGGTAGGGGCTTATCTAAAGAAGATGAAGAATCAATGAAACAACTGGATGTGCCTCAATGGTATATCGATTCTTGTAATAAAATTAAATATATGTTTCCAAAGGCCCATGCTGCTGCTTATGTAATGATGTCATTTAGAATTGCATATTTCAAAGTCTATCATCCTGAAGCTTTCTATGCAACATACTTTACGATTAAGGCAAGTGACTTTGATGCAGATTTAGTTATAAAGGGTAAAGAAACTGTAAAAAGCAAAATAGAAGATCTCGAAAAGAATTTTAATGATTTAACCGCTAAAGAAAAGAACCTATTAACAGTATTGGAAGTTGTATTGGAAATGTTTATGAGAGGATATAAGATTAAAAATGTTGATCTTTATAAATCACATAGTGATAAATTTATTATAGAAGATAATGGTATTTTACCACCACTTAAAAGTTTAGAAGGACTTGGTGAAAATGTTGCTAGGAAGATTGTGGAAGAAAGAAATATGTCTAGGTTTATATCAATAGAGGATTTAGTTAATAGAGGTAAAGTAAGTAAACCTGTATTAGAAGTATTAATTAATCATGGATGTTTGGGAGATTTGCCATTAAATAATCAAATAAGTCTTTTTAATATTTGATTTTTACTCAATTTATGATATAATTAATTAGACAAAAATAAGTTTTTTCTGGCAAAGAGTGGGTTAACCCACTCTTGATTTTTTATATTATAGTTTTCATATAAGTAAAAATCTAATTGGAGGTGAATTAATTGAATAAAAAGCAAATTATTGAAGGTATTAAAAATATTAGTGAACCTATAGCGGAAGAATTTGGTTTTGAATTAGTAGATGTAGAGTTTTTGAAAGAAGGTTCCAGTCATTTTCTTAGAGTGTACTTAGATAAACCTGGAGGAATAAATTTAGATGATTGTCAACTAATGAGCCAAACATTAAGTGATAAGCTAGATGAAAAGGACCCTATTTCTGTGGCATACTATTTAGAAGTATCATCTCCTGGATTAGATCGACCTTTGAAAACTGATAAAGATTTAAACAGAAACATAGGAAAAGAAGTTGAGATTAAATTATATGAACCTTCCGATGGTAAAAAAATATTAGAAGGTATTTTAGAGAGTTATAATAAAGAGGATATCAATATTAAAATTGAATCTGGTGATATTATGAATATAGCTAGAAAATCAGTTGCTGTAATTAAATTAGCTGTAAAATTTTAAGGGAGGTTACTAAATGAATGGAGATTTTATAGATGCTCTTCATGAAATAGAGAAGGAGAAGGGTATTTCTAAAGATATAATATTTGATGCTCTTGAGTCTGCACTTATTTCTAGCTATAAGAAGAACTTCGGAGCATCACAAAATGTTGAAGTTGAAATGGATAGGGAAACAGGAAAAGTAAGAGTATTCGTACTTAAAGAAGTAGTTGAAACAATTGAAAATGAGTATTTGGAAATAAATCTAGATGAAGCAAGAAAAGTTGATCCAAAATATGAAATTAGTGATATATTAAAAATAGAAATAACTCCTAGGGATTTTGGAAGAATAGCTGCCCAAACCGCGAAACAAGTGGTGATTCAAAGAATCCGAGATGCAGAGCGTGATGTTATATATGATGAATTTATCAATAGAGAAAATGAAATTATTACAGGCCTTGTGCAGAGGGTTAGTAAAAATCATGTATATATTGATCTTGGAAAAACTGAAGGCGTTCTCCCTCCTGTGGAACAAATAGAAGGAGAGGAATATAACCAAGGAGATAGGCTAAAACTACTTATTCTTGAGGTGAAAAAGACTACAAAAGGTCCCCAAATTATACTATCTAGATCTCATCCAGGTCTAATAAAAAGACTGTTTGAATTAGAAGTTCCTGAGATAAATGAAGGGATAGTAGAAATATTCTCCATATCAAGAGAAGCAGGTTCTAGAACAAAAATAGCAGTATTTTCTAAAGATCCTAATGTAGATGCACTTGGAGCTTGTGTTGGATTTAAGGGTAGTCGAGTAAAGGTTATTGTTAATGAACTTATGGATGAAAAAATTGATATTGTAATTTGGAGTAAAGATATAAGCGAGTTTATAGCTAACAGCTTAAGTCCTTCAAAAGTAGTAGAAGTCATTGTTAATGAAAAAGAAAAATCTGCAATTGTAGTTGTGCCAGACTATCAATTATCTCTAGCAATAGGTAAAGAAGGTCAAAATGCTAGATTAGCAGCTAAATTAACAAATTGGAGAATAGATATAAAATCTGAATCACAATATAAACAAGAAAACTAGTTAAGAGGTGATTAGTTGAAAACAAAAAAGATTCCTCTAAGAAAATGTATTGCTTGTGGACAAGGAAAACCTAAAAAAGAATTAATAAGAGTTGTAAGAACTAATGAAAACGAAGTGTCCATAGATTTGATAGGTAAAATAAATGGACGAGGAGCTTATTTATGTACTGATGTTAATTGTATTAAATTAGCACAAAAATCTAAGAAGTTATCTAGAACTCTTGAAGTTGAAATTCCGAGTGATATATATGAAAAATTGGAAAAAGCAATTGAAATGAAATTAGATATATAAGAAATATCACCTTCAAAGATTAAGGAGGGTATATATGAAAAAAATCAGAGTATATGAATTAGCTAAAGAATTGGGAGTTAGTAGCAAGGAACTAATAGAAAAGATAGAAACCCTAAGCATATCTGTGACTAGTCATATGAGCACTTTAGAAACTAGTGAAGTAGAAAAAACTAGGTCCTTATTTGCTAACATAGAAAATAAAGATGATAAATCTAAAATTAATTTAGAAATTCATGATAAAAAAGTTGAAAATGAAAAGAATATTGATTATAAGGAAGTAAAGCCAGAAAAAACAAATGCGGAAGGGTTAAAACCTAAAAATAAAAAAGTTAGAAACAAAAAAAACAAAAGCAAAGATTCTAGTTTAAGTAAAGCTAAGAATGTAGCTACCATAGAAGGGAATGAGATTGTTATAGAAATTGAAAAAAATATAATTGTAAAAGATTTAGCTGATAAAATTAACGTAAGTCCATCGCAGGTAATTGCAAAATTAATAGGTTTAGGTGTTATGGTTAATCAAAATCAAGCCATTGACTCAGATATTGCCATAATAGTAGCGGAAGAATTTGGTGTTACGCTTACTGTTAGTGAAGAAGCAGAAGAACTTATTGAAGATGTATTAGAAGATGCTTTTGATTTAAATTATGAAGATGATATTAAAGATTTAAAAGCAAGACCTCCAATTGTAACTGTAATGGGTCACGTAGATCATGGTAAGACTTCTTTATTAGATGCAATAAAAGAAACTCATGTTACTAAATCTGAAGCTGGTGGAATTACTCAACACATAGGAGCTTATGCAGTAACCATTAATAATAAAAAGATATCCTTTCTAGATACACCTGGTCATGAAGCTTTTACATCTATGCGTGCAAGAGGAGCTCAAGTAACTGATATAGCTATATTAGTAGTTGCTGCCGATGATGGAGTTATGCCTCAGACAATAGAAGCAATAAATCATTCTAAAGCAGCAAAAGTTCCTATTATTGTTGCAATTAATAAAATAGATAAGCCAGATGCGGACCTTGATAGAATTAAGCAAGAATTAGTAGAAAATGGATTAATTCCAGAGGATTGGGGTGGAGATACAATTACAGTGCCTGTATCTGCAAAGAATCGTCAAGGAATTGAAGAGCTATTAGAAATGATACTACTAGTTGCAGAAATGTCAGAGTTGAAGGCGAATCCTAATAGAAATGCTATTGGTACAATAGTTGAAGCTCAGTTAGATAAAGGGAAAGGTCCTTTAGCAACTGTATTAGTTCAAAAAGGAACACTTGAAGTAGGCGATTTAGTAGTTTCAGGAGCTGCAAGTGGTAGAGTAAGAGCCATGCTTGATGATAAAGGTAAGAGGGTAAAAAAAGCAGGTCCATCCATACCAGTTGTAATACTTGGGTTATCTGAAGTACCTAATGCGGGAGACTTATTATATGCTGTTAATGATGAAAAAACAGCAAGAACTCTAGCTGAAAGACATAGAGATATTGAAAGAGCAGAACATATGAGGTCAGATCCAAAGGTTTCTTTAGATGATTTATTTGAAAGAATTAAATTAGGTGAAATTAAAGATTTAAATATTATTATCAAAGCTGATGTTAGAGGATCTTTTGAGGCTTTAAAACAATCACTTGATAAACTTGATACAGAAGAGGTAAAAACCAATATTATACATGGAGGCGTTGGAGGAATTACTGAATCAGATATAATTCTTGCATCAGCATCTAATGCAATAGTTATGGGTTTTAATGTTAGACCTAATTTAAATGCCATTGAAGTAGCAAAAAGGGAAAAGGTAGATGTTAGAACATATAGAGTAATATATGAAGCTATTGAAGATATTCAAGCCGCTGTAAAGGGAATGCATGCACCAAAAATTGTTGAAGAGATAATAGGAAGGGCAGAAATTAGAGCTACTTTTAGACTTCCTAATGGAAACTCAATAGCTGGTATTTACGTTGTAAATGGAAAGATTGCAAGAAATACAAAAGTTAGATTAATAAGAAATGATATTGTAATCTTTGAAGGTGGAATTTCTTCATTAAAGAGATTTAAAGATGATGCAAGAGAAGTATTAACTGGATATGAAGCAGGATTGGGCTTGGAAAATTACAATGATGTAAAAGAAGGAGATTTATTAGAGGCTTTTGTTCTAAAAGAGGTAGAAAGATAGAGGTGACTAAATGAATAATAAAAGACTAAATCGAATTTCTGAAGAAGTAAAAAAGGTAGTTTCAGAATTGATATATAACGGTCTTAAGGATCCAAGGGTTAATTCTATGACTACGGTTACAAAGGTTGAAGTAACGAGAGATTTGAGGTTTGCTAATATATACGTTTCAGTTTTTGGAGAAAAAGAAGATAAAGATAATACTATTATTGGCTTAGAAAGTGCCAAGGGGTTTATTAGGAGAGAGATAGGGAGTAGAATTGATTTACGATATGCTCCCGAACCAATCTTTTACCTAGATGAGTCTATTGAACAAGGAATTTATATGACAAAACTAATTGAAGACTTGAATAAGAGCAATAGCGAACAAAAGGATGAAATAAATGACTAATACTATTGAAAATCAAATTGACTTGGCTATCGAGAAAATATTGAATAGTGAAGATATATATATTGCTTCACATGTTCAACCTGATGGGGATAATCTTGGTTCTATTCTAGCATTAGGTATTGCTTTAAAGAGTATTAATAAGAAAGTCTATATTTTAAAGACTGACAAAATACCTTCTGACTATTTATTTCTACCTTTAGTAGAATCTATTCAGACATTTTCTGAAATGGAAAAAATCGATTTGTTTATTTCATTAGATGTTAGCGATAAAAACAGATTAGGAAAAAATGCTTATCTTATAGACAAGGCAATAACATCTATTAATATAGACCATCATATTAGTAATAATAATTTTTGTGATATTAATATTGTGGATAGTGGTGCATCTGCTACAGGTGAATTAGTATATAGAATTATAAAAAAAATGAATATAGTTATTGATAAGAATATTGCAACTTGTATATACACTGCAATTAGTTCTGATACTGGTAGCTTTATGTACGATAATACCTCTTATAAAACCCATGAGATTATTTCTGAACTAATAAAGATAGGAATAGATAAAAGCAATATAAATATTAATCTTTATCAAAATAGAAGTATTGAAAGAACTATGTTATTTATTAATGCAATTGGTACAATAGAATTTTATTTTGACAATAAGGTTGCATTAGTAAAGGTAACCCAAAAAATGCTTGAAGATTCAGCAGCTAATATGGATGATACAGAAGGTATAGTTTCTTTTATTAGGGAAATCGCTTCTGTAGAAGTTGCTATTTTAATTAAAGAATTTAATGATAAAGAGATGAAAGTTAGCATGAGAAGCAAAAGAACTGTAGATGTTGCTACAATTTGTGCCAACCTCGGTGGTGGAGGACATGTTAGAGCAGCGGGTGTTACTATTTATTCATCTATTGAACATGCAAAAGAATTAATATTAAATGAAGTTAAGAAAGTAATATAGGTGATTATATGAATGGTGTAATTAATTTTTATAAACCAAAGGGTATGACTTCACATGATGCAGTTAATTTATTGCGCAAAGCTTTGAATACTAAAAAGATTGGACATACGGGCACTTTAGACCCAAATGCATCTGGAGTATTGCCTTTGTGTGTAGGAAAAGGGACAAGAATAGCAGAATACCTTCTTGATATAGATAAAGAGTATATAGGTGAATTAACACTTGGACTTCGAACCGACACCCAGGATCAAGATGGTAAAGTAATATCTTTTTCAGAAAAAAGAGTAAACCAAGAAGACATAATTACGGCAATGTCAAAGTATATAGGTGAGATAAGACAAATTCCACCAATGTATTCTGCTTTAAAGCATAAGGGTAAAAAGCTTTATGAACTTGCCCGGGAAGGAATAGAAGTAGAAAGAAAATCAAGAATGATTAATATTTATGATCAAAAAATATTGAATATAGATGATGATAAAAAAGTACTTTTTTATACGAAATGCTCTAGAGGAACTTATATTAGAACTTTGTGTGATGATATTGGAATGGATTTAGGGACCTATGGGTATATGTCATATTTACTAAGAGTTGGGGTAGGACCTTTTAAAATAGAAAACTCATATAGTATTGATTATATCAAATCATTAAAAAGTATAGATCAAATATCAGAGATTATGACTCCAATGGATAAAGCATTAGCTCACTTTAGTAATATAGTTATTGAAAAAGAGCTATATCAAAAACTTATTAATGGAGTATCATTACCAATTGACCCTAATAAAGGGTATGTATTGAATAAATTATATAAAGTCTATTGTAATGACATTTTTATTGGTATAGGTAGGCCAATTGAGAATAATTCAGAAATAGTTTTAAAAATGGATAAAGTATTAATTATATAGGATGGTATAAATGGAAATAATCGATCTATTAAATTATAATGAAAAAAGGTTTGAAACAGTAATTGCACTTGGAAATTTTGATGGTATACATGTTGGGCATCAGGAATTAATAAAAACCATGGTAGCAAAAGCTAAAGAATTAGGCATAAAGTCTTCTCTATTACTATTTAAAGAGCATACAAAAACTATTACAGCCAATAGCAAACCACATATGATAACAAATAACTATCAAAAGTATAGAATTGCTAAAGAGTTAGGAGTTGACATTGTATATCTTATAGATTTTAATAGCGAATTAATGAATTTATCTCCAGAAGAATTTGTTAAAAATATTATTCGAGATAAAATGAATGGAAAACTTGTTGTTGTAGGATTTGACTATAGATTCGGGCATAAAGCTATAGGAGATACTAAATATTTATTAGAGCTGGGAAAACAATATAGTTTTGATATAGTTGTAGTTAATCCTGTATATAAAAATGAAAAAATAGTTAGCAGTACTACAATTAGAGAAATGATTTCTTTAGGTAAAGTTTCTTTAGTATCAGAGATGTTAGATAGACCTTATTCCATTCTTGGAAAAGTAATTCATGGGAAAGATAGAGGAAATAAACTTGGGTTCCCTACGGCCAATATAAGCACCACAGATAATTATATAATTCCAAGGAATGGAGTCTATTTTACAAATACTATTATAGATGGTAGAAGATACAAATCAGCCACTAATATTGGATTTAATCCGACCTTTAATGAAAACATATTAAAAATTGAAACTTATATTTTAGACTTTTCTGGAGATATATATGATGAATTACTGGAAATAGAATTTATTGATTTCCTAAGAGATGATATTAAATTTAAAGATAAAGAATCTTTAATTGTACAGATGGAGAAAGATATAGTATTAATTAAAAATAGACATTAATATTTACATTTTGTATTTATTATGATATATTATATTAATAAGCTTTCCTTTAGCAATGTCTAACGTATCCTCAGCGTTTTACGCAGCTATTGGAGTATAAAAAATTTGGAGGTGTGTTATTTATGTTAACAAAAGAGATTAAAAATGAAATTATTAATGATTACAAATTACACGAAGGTGATACTGGTTCACCAGAAGTTCAAATTGCAATCTTAACTTACAGGATCAATATGCTAAACGAGCATTTGAAAACTCACAAAAAAGATCATCACTCAAGAAGAGGATTACTTAAGATGGTAGGTCAAAGAAGAAATCTATTAAGATATCTACAAAACAATGACATTACGAGATATCGTTCTTTAATTGAAAAATTAGGCATCAGAGGTTAATAAGAGCGGGATTTTCCCGCTCTATTGATTTATAAAGAATAGGATAATTTTACTTAACTATTTCATCATTAAGAATTTTTCTAAATAAGTTTCAAGAAAAGCTTCTACTTAATATTTTTATTATGGATGCTTTTATTACAATAGATATTTCTAAGCAATGGGGGATATAATAAGTACAGTAATAAATAAGGAGGTATTGCATGGAAAAGAAATTTCAATTTAAATTAGCAGGAAGAGACTTATATGTTTCTATAGGTAAGGTAGCAGAGCAGGCTGGGGGAGCTTGTCTAGTGCAATATGGGGATACAGTTCTCTTAGCAAATGCCACAGCTTCTAAACAACCTAGAGATGGCATAGATTTTTTCCCACTTAGTGTAGATTATGAAGAGAAGCTATACTCAGTTGGTAAAATACCAGGAGGCTTTATTAAAAGAGAAGGTAGACCTAGTGAAAAAGCAATTCTAACATCAAGGCTAATAGACAGACCTATTAGACCTTTGTTTCCAGAAGGATATAGAAATGACGTACAAGTTATAACTACAGTATTATCAGTAGATCAAGATCATTCACCAGAAATTGTTGCTATGATTGGATCTTCAATAGCATTATCTATTTCAGATATTCCATTTAACGGACCAACAGGATCAGTACTAGTAGGATTAATTGATGGAAAATTTATCATAAATCCAACAAGTGAAGAAAGAGAAAGATCTGATATTCACCTAGTAGTATCCGGTACAAAAGATGCTATTATGATGGTTGAAGCAGGAGCTAAAGAAGTAAGCGAAGAAACTATGCTTAATGGTATTTTAGTAGCCCATTCTGAAATTGCAAAAATATGTGATTTTATTGAGACTATTAAACTAGAAGTTGGCAAGCAAAAGAAAGAATTCAATATCTTTAAAGCAAATGATGAAATTCAAGAAAAGATAGTTAGTTTTGGAAGAGAAAAAATGGTTAATGCAATAAGTACTTTTGATAAGCAAGAAAGATTAGAAAATATAGACAATGTTAGTAAAGAAATTAAGGAAATATTTGCAGCTGAATATCCTGATGCTGAAAAAGATATTGCTGAGATCATAGAAGATATGTTAAGGGATGAAGTAAGAAGACTTATTATTGAAGAAGGAATAAGACCTGATAATAGAAAACTAGATGAAATTAGACCAATTACTTCTGAAGTAGGTTTATTGCCAAGGACCCATGGTTCTGGATTATTTACTAGAGGTCAGACTCAAGTATTGACTATTGCTACATTAGGTGCAATAAGTGATGCTCAGGTAATTGATGGACTTGGAGAGGACGTATCAAAGAGATATATGCACCACTATAATTTTCCACCATATTCAGTTGGTGATACTAGACCTGTAAGAGGTCCAGGGAGAAGAGAAATTGGTCACGGAGCATTGGCAGAGAGAGCATTAGAGCCAGTTATACCTTCAGAAGAAGATTTTCCATATACTATTAGGTTAGTTTCAGAAGTTCTTAGTTCAAATGGATCTTCTTCTCAAGCAAGCGTATGTGGTAGTACTTTAGCTTTATTAGACGCGGGTGTACCAATTAAATCTTCAGTAGCTGGTATAGCAATGGGATTGATAAAAGAAAATAATAGAGTAGCAATACTATCTGATATACAAGGAATGGAAGATCATTTAGGAGATATGGACTTTAAAGTAGCTGGTACAAAGGATGGGATTACTGCTATTCAAATGGATATTAAAATATCTGGAATTGATAAACCTATTCTTGAAGAAGCTTTAGAGAAAGCAAGATTAGGAAGACTTCATATACTTGGAAAAATGAATGAAACTATGTCAAACCCAAGAGAAGATTTATCTGCTTATGCTCCTAAAATATACACTATGCAAATTAATCCAGATAAAATAAGAGATATAATAGGACCAGGTGGAAAAATTATTAATAAGATAATAGATGAAACTGGAGTAAAAATTGACATAAATGATGATGGAAAGATATTTATCGGGTCAGTTAGTTCAGAAGGTGGAGAAAGGGCTATGGAGTTAATTAATAACATAGTTAAAGAAATTGAAGTAGGAGAAATATATCTTGGTAAAGTAACTAGAATAACTACTTTTGGTGCCTTTGTTGATGTATTAAATGGTAAAGAAGGCTTAGTTCACATATCAAATATAGCCAGAGAAAGAGTTAATAAAGTTGAAGATGTTTTAGCTATCGGAGATGAAGTATTAGTAAAGGTAATGGAAATAGATAATCAAGGTAGGGTAAACTTGTCCAGAAAGGTACTTTTACCGGAAGAGCCTAAAACTAAAGAGTAAATAATTAATGCATGAACCAAAAAAAGGTTCATGTTTTTATTTTAGTATATTTTATATTCCCTTGAATATATATTAAGTATAATATATTGGAGGGATATAAATGAGATTAATCATTATAAGCAAAAAGGCTTTATTTACTATATTAATTTCTTTAGTTATTTTATTAATTATAATTATTATATCGATTAGATACAACAAAACAGAAGAAATATTTAATCCAGATGTATACTACCAAGGAAATGCAGATGCAAAAACAATTGCTTTTGCATGTAATGTCGATTGGGGAAATGATTATATTCCACTAATGTTAGATATTTTTAAGAATAATGATATTAAAATTACATATTTTGTGACTGGAAAATGGGCCGAGAAAAATGAAGATATTTTGAAGATGATTTATAATGAGAATCATGAAATTGGAAATCATGGGTATAATCATATAGATTACGATAAAATAACTTACGATAAAAATAAAGAAGAGATATTGAAAACTCACGAAGTAATTAAAAAAATATTAGGTATAGATTCAAAATATTTTGCTCCCCCATCAGGAGCATTTAATGAAAACACAGTAAAAGCATGTAATGAATTAGGATATAGTCTTATACTGTGGAGTATTGATACAATAGACTGGAGAAAAGATAGTTTTAAAGATATTATTGTGAAAAGAGTTACAGAAAAAGCACATAATGGAGCCATTGTTTTAATGCATCCTACAGAAGAAACGATTAAAGCACTTCCGGAAATTATAAACTATCTATATGAAAATGGCTATAAACTTGGTACAATAAGTGATGTAATGAAAAATAATTAGTATTAATGGAGGAAACTATGTATTTAATAGACAAATTGGATAATGGCATAAGAGTTGTAATGGAAGATATTCCTTACGTTAATTCTGTGTCCATTGGAATCATAATCGATACTGGCTCAATAAAAGAGGACAAGCTAAACTTTGGCGTATCCCATTTCATTGAACATATGCTATTCAAAGGAACACAAAACAGAACTGCAAGGGATATTGCTGAATCAATAGATAATATAGGGGGACAATTAAACGCCTTTACAGGAAAAGAGAGTACTTGTTATTATGCTAAGGTATTATATAATCATTACGATATAGCACTGGATATATTATCAGATATGCTTTGTAACTCAGCTTTTGCCGAAGAAGAAATTGAAAAAGAAAAATCTGTAATTATAGAAGAGATAAATATGTATTTAGACTTACCTGAGGATCTAGCTAGCGAAACTTTAAATGAGTTGATGTTTGAAAACACTTCATTAGGACACCCAATATTAGGGACAATAGAAAGTATTAAGGGTATGAATAGAGAAAAAATACTTGAGTTCTTTTATACGAATTATATACCAGAAAATATTGTTATATCAGTAGCTGGTAAAGTAAATCCAAAGGAAATTTTAAAGGAATTAAATAATTATTTTGGAATGTTAAACAATACTAATAAATTTAAAAAACATAATAATATTATTAATAATTCATATTTCTTTACTAATAAATTAAAAGGAATTCATAGAAATACAGAGCAATTAAATTTATGTATAGGTATGGAAGGAGTATCCTATGTCTCTAATAAAATAGAATCTTTATTAGTCTTAAATAATGTTTTTGGTGGCAGTATGAGCTCTAGACTGTTTCAAAAAATTCGTGAAGAATTAGCTATTGCTTATATAATCGAATCTTTTCCATCTCCGTTTAAAGATGTAGGCGTCTTTAATATGTATGTAGGCTTAGATTCAACTCAGGTACTTAAAACCTTAGAGTACATTGTTGAGGAGATTAATGTTATTAAGAAGAAGCTAATAACACAAGAGGAACTAGCTAAATCAAAAGAGCAGCTTAAAGGTAGCTATGTTTTAGGAATGGAAGGAACATTTAGTAGGATGTATGAAATTGGTAAATCATTATCTATATATAATATAGTGGAATCTCCTACAGAAGTACTAGAAAAGATTGATAAAATAAATATGACTGATATTCATGATTTAGTTAATATTATTTTTAATAAGGAAAAAATAAATATTGCTTATGTTGGTGAACTTCATAAGAAGGATACAACTGAAGATAAAATTAAGGATATACTGTTTTAAGGAGGAGAACAATGAAAATAAATATTATTAATAAGAGCCAAATGGAACTACCAGAGTATAAAACTAAAGGATCAGCAGGATTGGATTTAAAGGCGAATATAGAGGCTACTATTGAATTAAAACCATTAGAAAGGGTAAATATACCTACTGGACTTTATATCTCAATCCCGGAAGGATATGAGGCTCAAATAAGAGGAAGGTCTGGACTAGCGTTGAATCATGGAATAACATTAGCCAATGGCATTGGAACAATTGATAATGATTATAGAGGTGAAATTGGAGTAATTTTAATCAATCTTAGTAAGGAATCATATTATATAAACAAAGGAGATAGAATTGCTCAAATGGTATTTTTAAAGTATGAAAAGGTAGAACTTGTAGAAGTTGTAGAATTAGATAGCACACAAAGAGGACAAGGCGGGTTTGGACATTCAGGTTACTAATTATCTAATAAGATGTTATCATAAATGATAATGAATATTTTGTTTTTTTTCTCATATTATTAACTATGATTAATTAAATTAGGAGGAGATCTTATGAGATTAACAGAGTTAGGAGACAAAGAAATAGTAAACCTTAATAGTGGAGGAAGACTTGGATTAATAGCGGATAGTGATTTCTTGATTGATGAAAATACTGGTAAAATTATATCTTTACTAGTTCCAGAAAGAAAATTTAGCTTTAGAATCTTAGGTTTAGAAAGTAGTGGTACTGAAATTCCTTGGAGTGCAATTAGAAAAATTGGTTATGACATGGTTATAATCGAATTGGATTCATAATTATAAATATAGATTTCGGCATATATCTTAAGATATATGCCATTTTTATTCTAGAATATTATTATGTTTAAAAGTAAATGCTATTACTATCAATAATTCTAGGAGGAGAATATGAAAATTAAATATAATAATAACAAGGAAAAGGTAAAAGATAATAATAAGGAAAATAACTCTAATGATCAAAAAGAAAATATAGATAATATAAAAGAAATTGGTGTTTCTAATGTACCCGATATTAAAAACAACATACAGTTTATTTCAATTATAGGTGAGATAGAAGGCCATACCATTGCACCCAACGATAGAAAAGCAACTAAATATGAACATATAATTCCTTTACTTATTGCAGCTCAACAGGATCCAAAAATTGAAGGTTTATTTATTATATTAAATACTGTTGGTGGCGATGTAGAAGCAGGTTTAGCTCTTTCGGAATTAATTAATTCTGTAGATAAACCTAAAGTTTCTTTAGTCTTAGGAGGAGGTCATAGCATAGGAGTTCCCTTAGCTACATCAGCTGATCATTCCTTTATTGTTCCTACAGCAACTATGACACTTCATCCAATTAGAACTACGGGACTAGTAATAGGAGTACCACAAACATTTAGATATTTTCAAAAGATGCAACAAAGAATTAATGATTTTATCATAAGAACTTCTAATATTGATATTGAAACTCTATCAAAATTAATGTATTCAACAGATGAAATAGCGAACGATGTTGGTACAATACTTATTGGTAAGGAAGCAGTCGAATATAATTTAATAGATTATGTTGGCGGTTTTTCCAATGCTTTAAACAAACTTAAAGAAATGATCGATAATAAAAAAGAAATAGAATAGCATATCAAATTATGCTATAATAACTAGTGTATATACTTAAAGGGGACATTCACTTTGTTTTGTATATTCCATTAATAACAAGATTATAAGTAGTACTTTATTCTTGTTAAATAAATAGAGGTGAATTAATTGGCTAAAGGCAAAAACAAAAGTGCTAATAAGAAGCAAGAAAGATTAAACATAAATAGCGATATAATGGGTATTATTATAATTTCTATTGGTTTATTGTCTACACTTAGTTTGTTAAATTTGAATATGGGAATCTTTGGTTCTATTATTAAAGAAATTACATTTTCTTTAATGGGCTTTGGAGCCTATATATTTCCACTTATTCTTATTGTTTCTGGTATTATATTCATTTATGATAAATTTAATTATAAAGAGATAAAGGTTATTTTATCTATGGTAATTATATTTATATCTGTATTAGTTATTCTTGATGTAACAAATCCTATTGACTCGAATTTTATTGATAGAATGAAGAATTCTATTGAACTTAGTAGAGAAGCAAAGGGTGGAGGAATAATCGGAGGTTTTTTAGGTTTCTTTTTTTATAATTTATTTGGGACAACAGGATCTTATTTAATTCTAAGTGCTATAATCACAATTAATATTTTACTAATAACTGAAATAAAAATTAAAGACATTATCGATTTGTTTTCTAATAAGTCTAAAAAAATTATTAGTTCAAATAAGCCTATAAAATCTAACAAAAAATCTGAACCTAAAATTGTTGAGGGTAAAGTAACAGAGCCTAATAAAGAAAACATTAAAATTTTAGACTATACTAAAACCCAGCAAAAAGATTCCTTAAAAGGAGTTAATGTGAAGCAGGAAGTAGAAAATATTGATAGTGAGATAAAATTAAATCAGAATAAATCTACTGTATCTACATATATCAAACCATCTCTTTCTTTACTTAAATCCCCAACTCACAACCCAGATTCTGATGATAAAAAAGAAATATTAAACAATGCAAAAATTATTGAAGAAACTATGAGAAATTTTGGTATAGATGCAACTATAGTTCAAATAAATAAAGGCCCTACTATTACTTGCTATGAGTTGCAACCTTCCCCAGGTATAAAATTAAGTAAAATTGTTTCTCTATCTGATAATATATCATTAAGCTTAGCTTCTACTGATATAAGAATTGAAGCACCTATACCTGGTAAAGCCGCAGTAGGGATTGAAGTTCCAAATAAAGTTAAAAGTAGTGTATTATTGAAGGAAATAATAACATCTGAAGAGTACGAAAATCTTGATTCAAATATACCACTAGCTTTGGGCAAGGATGTTTCAGGAAAAGTTATTGTTTCATCAATTGATAAAATGCCTCATTTACTAATTGCAGGGGCAACTGGATCAGGTAAATCTGTATGTATTAATACAATCATTATGAATATCATATACAAATCATCTCCTGATGAAGTAAAATTATTATTAATAGATCCAAAAGTGGTAGAGTTAAGCATTTATAATGGTATACCACATCTATTAATTCCAGTTGTTACCGATGCAAAAAAAGCTGCATTTGCACTTAATTGGGCAGTTGAAGAAATGGAAAAGAGGTACAAGCTATTTGCTAAGAACAATGTAAGAGATATAGGCTCTTATAATAATAAAATTAAAGATACTTCTGAGAATAAACTACCTAGTGTTGTTATTATAATTGATGAATTAGCAGATTTAATGATGGTTGCAGCTCAAGAAATAGAGGATTATATATGTAGATTGGCTCAAATGGCTAGGGCAGCAGGTATGTACTTAATAGTAGCTACCCAAAGACCTTCAGTAGATGTTATAACCGGTACAATAAAAGCTAATATTCCTTCTAGAATTTCTTTTGCTGTATCATCTCAAGTTGATTCTAGAACTATCTTAGATATGGCTGGTGCTGAAAAATTACTTGGCAAAGGGGATATGCTCTTTTACCCATCGTTTTATTCTAAGCCTTCTAGGATACAGGGAGCTTTCATTTCAGATGTTGAAGTTGAAATGGTAGTTAATTCTTTAAAGGAACAAGATATTACTATATATGATGAAGATATTATAGAAATTGTCCAAAATCCTAAAGAGATATTTTTAGATGATAGTGATGACTTATTACCAACTGCAATTACTTTAGTGGTAGAAGAGGGACAGGCGTCCATATCTCTATTACAAAGAAGATTAAAAATAGGATATGCTAGAGCAGCAAGAATAGTTGATGAAATGGAAGAAAGAGGTATTATTGGCGGCTATGAAGGTAGTAAGCCTAGAAAAGTATTAGTGTCACAAGAAGAGTTAGAATCAATATCTAAGGAGAGATAAAATGAATTCAAAAAAGGTTTTTGTAGTAACTTTAGGATGTTCAAAAAACGAAATAGATTCTGAGTTAATGATTAGTATCTTGAAAAATAATAATTATACTGTTGCTAATTACTTAGAAGAAGCTGATATTATAATTGTTAACACTTGTGGTTTTATCGAAAAAGCAAAAGAAGAATCTATAGAAACTATATGGGAAATGTGTAGATATAAACATGAAGGAAATTGTAAGCATTTAATACTGTCAGGCTGTTTAGCACAAAGATATTCTAAGGAATTGTTGGATGAAATCCCTGATATAGATGCAATAGTAGGGACAGGAAACATAAAAGAAATTTCTAGTATTATTAATGAATTAGAGCAAAAAAAACTGAGGATTAAAAGAATTGATAATGTT
Source organism: uncultured Tissierellaceae bacterium (assembly GCA_964539425.1). Classification (GTDB taxonomy): domain Bacteria; phylum Bacillota; class Clostridia; order Tissierellales; family Tissierellaceae; genus JAVKTS01. The sequence continues at coordinate 26,757 of CAZIII010000007.1, forward strand.
AATACTAATTATTTAGAGGATGTAAAAAGAATTAATTTTAATTCCACAGAATATGTTAGGATTTCTGAAGGATGCGATAATTTTTGCACATACTGTATTATTCCTAAACTAAGAGGGAAACATAGAAGTAGGAATATGGATGATATAGTAGAAGAAGTTGAGTACTTAGCTGAAAATGGGGTTAAAGAAATTATATTAATTGGTCAGAATACTTCAGACTATGGAATTGATTTATATAATGATTATTCTTTATCTAAATTATTAGATAGGCTAAATAGCATAAATGGCATTGTATGGATTAGAGTACTATATTTATACCCTGATAATTTCACTGATGAGCTAATAGTATCTATACGTGAAAATAATAAAGTAGTAAAATATGTTGATATACCTTTACAACATATTAATAATAATGTACTAAAGAAAATGAATAGAAAAACAAGTAAAGAGGATATAAAATTACTCATTAATAAATTAAGAAAAGAAATTCCAAACATAATTATAAGAACAACTTTTATTGTTGGATTTCCTGGTGAAACTGAAAATGAATTCAATGAACTATATGAATTTATTGATGAAATCAAGTTTGATAGGCTAGGTGTATTTACCTACTCACAAGAGGAAGATACTCCTGCTTATACCCTTCCGAATCAAGTTGATGAAGACATTAAAGAGCTTAGAAAAGATATAATTATGGAACTGCAATTGAGTATTTCAGAAAATTTAATGCAGAGCAAAATTGATAGAGAGTATACTGTTCTAATAGAAGAATTTAATGGAGATAATGTATATATAGGAAGAACTTATATGGATAGTCCTGATATAGATGGTGTAATTTATGTTAATAGTTCAGAACCTATTGATATAGGTAATTTTAAAAAGGTTAAAATTAATGATTCCTTAGAATATGATTTAATAGGGGAGGCAATTATATGAATCTAGCGAATAAAATTACCATTTTTAGAGTCTTTTTAGTCCCTGTTTTTTTGATAGTACTATATTCTAATATACCTAATAGTACTTATATTGCAGCTGGTATATTTATTTTTGCATCATTGACAGATACTTTAGATGGATATATTGCTAGAAGTAGAAATATGATTACCGACTTCGGGAAATTTATAGATCCTCTAGCAGATAAAGTATTAGTTTCAGCTGCCTTAATATCATTAGTTGAATTTGGTAGGATTCCTGGATGGGTAGTAGTTACTATTATTGCTCGTGAATTTACAATAACTGGTTTTAGAGTAATAGCTGCCTCTGGTGGAGTCACAATAGCTGCCAGTTCATTAGGTAAAATTAAAACAATTACTCAGCTTGTTGCCATAATTTTATTATTGATAAATAACTATCCTTTTCACAAATTGAATTTTCCCCTTGATTTAGTGATGTTATATATTTCCTTGTTTTTTACAGTACTTTCGGGAGTAGAATATATTTATAAAAATAAATCAGTTATAAAAATAGGACAATAAAAATATGAAAGCTGAAATTATATCAATTGGATCAGAGATTACAACAGGTAGTGTATTAAACACAAATAGTAAATTTATTGCTAATAGATTATTGGAAATCGGTATAGAAACCTATTATCATACATCAGTTGATGATAATGAAGATAGATTAATTAAGGTAATAAGAACAGCCCTAGACAGAGTGAATCTTATTATAACAACTGGGGGATTAGGCCCCACTGCAGATGATTTATCAAAAGAGACCATATCTCAAGCCTTAGGTATTGAACTTGAAAGTGATAGTGCAATGGAAGAGGATCTAAAGAGTAAATTTATGAGAATAAATCAAGAAATGCCATCAAACAATCTAAAGCAAGCTAAAAAACCTATAGGTAGCAATTTTTTGAATAATTCAATTGGTACTGCTCCTGGAATATATATTAATTTGGGTAACAATAAAATTATTATGTTACCTGGTCCTCCAAAAGAAATGGAATTAATGTTTGATAAAGAAGTTGTACCATTATTACACGAAAGTAATAATATTATAAAGAAATCTATCAATCTAATTGGTATAGGGGAATCACAGCTAGAGATGCAACTTAAAGATTTGATTAATGCTTTCCCTAATATTAATATATCGACTTTTGTAAATGATGAAGGAGTAGAGATTAGAATAATTGGAAATGGTGAATCCCTTAATTCTTTACAAGAAGAAGTTAATTCTATTATAAAAATTATTAGTAGTAGATTTGATAAATATGTATATGGGTTTGATAATATTCCCTTAGCAAATATTGTATTCGAAATTCTGATGGAAAAGGGTTATAAAATAGGATTTTGTGAATCTTGTACTGGTGGCCTAATAAGTAGCCGTTTTAGTCAAATCAGTGGCGTCTCTGAAGTATTTGATAGGAGTATCGTTACCTATAGTAATCTTTCAAAGGTAGAAGAAGTCGGAGTAAGTAAAGCTACTTTGGAAGAGTATGGTGCAGTAAGTGAAGAAACTGCTATGGAAATGGCTAACGGTTTGTTAAATAAATCTAAAAATTTAGATATAGTTTTATCTGTAACTGGAATTGCAGGACCAAATGGTGGTACAAAAGAAAAACCTGTAGGTCTGGTATATTTATGTATTTCATCTCGAAAGTTATCTAAAGTAATTAAATATAATTTAACTGGTACTAGAAAGTCTATACAAGAAAAAGTAACTACTAGAGCATTTTCAGAATTAAGAAAATTTTTATTAAATTTATGATTGACTTAGTTCTAAATATATAGTAATATATATTTAGAACTAGCGTTCGCAAAAGAAAGGGGTGAATCCAGTTTAACTGGAATGGGTATGAATGATAATATAGAAAAGAAAAAAGTTTTAGACTTAGCTCTTAGTCAGATAGAAAAACAATTTGGGAAAGGTTCTATCATGAAATTAGGAGAAAAAACAAAAATGAATATCGATGTAATCCCTACTGGATGTATGGATTTAGATATTGCATTGGGTATAGGGGGAGTACCTAGGGGCAGAATTATAGAAATTTATGGTCCAGAATCATCAGGAAAGACTACAGTTTCACTTCATGTGGTAGCAGAAGCACAAAAACTTGGAGGTATTGCTGCATTTATAGACGCGGAGCATGCTTTAGACCCTATTTACGCAAAAAAATTAGGTGTAGATGTTGAAGAGTTAGTTATTTCACAACCTGATACTGGTGAACAGGGACTAGAGATCACTGAAGCTTTAGTAAGATCAGGTGCTGTAGATATAGTTGTTGTAGACTCTGTTGCAGCTTTAGTTCCTAAAGCTGAAATTGAAGGCGAGATGGGTGATAGCCATATGGGTCTTCAAGCTAGACTTATGTCACAAGCGCTTAGAAAGTTAGCTGGATCCATAAACAAATCTAATACAACGGTAATATTTATTAATCAACTTAGAGAGAAGATTGGTGTTATGTTTGGTAATCCGGAAACGACAACAGGAGGAAGAGCATTAAAATTCTATGCAAGCGTGAGATTAGATGTTAGAAGGATTGACTCTCTTAAGCAAGGCGATGAAATAATTGGAAATAGAACAAGAATAAAAGTCGTAAAGAATAAAGTAGCTCCTCCTTTTAAGCAAGCTGAATTTGATATAATGTACGGAACAGGTATATCAAAGGAAGGTAGCATACTTGATGCAGGTGTTACAACTAATATAATAAATAAATCTGGTTCTTGGTATAGCTATAATGAAAATAAAATGGGACAAGGTAGGGAAAATTCTAAAGATTTCTTAAGAGATAATCCTGAAATAATGTTAGAGATAGAAAATAAAATACGCGAGAAGATTGGTTTATTAGGCGAAGAGAAAAGTCCTGTAGAAGAAGCAAATGATACTAATTTAAAAAAAGAAAATTAAAACAACCTCCTTTTATAGGAGGTTTTGTCTGTGAGGTGATTATCTTGAAACTTTTATTTTTTACTGATACTCATATTAGGGGAATCACGCCTAAAAATAGAAAAGATTCTTTTATTGATACAATTGAGCAAAAATTTATTGAAATATCTAAAATAATTAAAGAAAATGATGTGGATTTTGTTTTGCATGGCGGAGACTTATTTGATAGACCCGATGTTTCAATATCAATAGTTAGCAAGTTTGCAAATATACTAAATAAAATTAATATTCCTATCTACTTAATTAGTGGTAATCATGATATATATGGCCATAACCCAGACACTGTAAAAAGAACTATGCTGGGCTTATTGGATATATTAGGTGTTATCAAACTAATTAATAGTGGAGAAAGGATTGTTCTTGAAAAAGACAATATCAAAGTTCAATTAACAGGTCAACCATATGTTTATGATATTGATTCACCAAATAACTTAAATTATTATTTATTAAGTGAAGTACCAAAGGACATAAATTTTGCTATTCATATGGTCCACGGTATGTTATTAGATAAACCATTTATAAAAGGTATTCCATATACATTGGTAGATAGTATCAAGAATACTTTAGCAGATATTACACTCTCTGGTCATTATCATGCAGGATTTAAAACAATAAAAATTGATGGAAAATACTTTGTTAATCCTGGTAGTTTAGTAAGAATAACTAATAGCTTAAATGAAATAAATAGAATACCAAAAGCAATTTTAATTGACTTAACCGAGCATATATCTATAAGAGAAATTCCATTGTATTCTGCATTACCTGGGGAAGAAGTTCTTGATAGAAAAGAAATTGAGAAAAATATATTTAAGAGTGAAAGATTACTTGAATTCAAGCAAACAATTGATGAGTCTTTAGATTTTGAAAAAATGGACATAAATGAAATTTTAGTTGAGGTATCTAGTGCAGAAGGTGTAAATGAAGATGTAAAAATTGAAGCTTTAAGAAGAATTGCACTTATTCAAATGAAAGGTTTAAATGGTTAGTGATATGAAATATATAGAAAAGGTTATATTGGAAAACTTTCAATCTCATAAGTATACTGTTATAGAATTTGATAATCAATTAAATGTAATCGTAGGTCCATCTGATAGCGGAAAAACAGCCATACTTAGAGGCATTAGATGGGTTCTTTATAATGAGCCCTCTGGAGATTACTTTATAAGAGAAGGAGAAAGCGAATGCAGTGTAACAATTGTATTCAATAATAAAATTAAGGTCAAAAGGTATAGAAACAAAAGCAAAAATACTTATATACTTTATGATTCTGAGAATAATGAAACTAAGTTTGAAGGCTTTGGGACATCTGTACCTCAAGAGATCATAGATCAAATAGGAATTAAAAAAATACTCATTGATAGAGATCTACCTACTGCTATTAATATAAGCGATCAACTTGAAGGAGCTTTTTTGCTATCTGAACGGGGTTCAACAAGAGCTAACTCTATTGGCATGCTGGTTGGAGTTAATATTATTGATGATGCTTTAAGAGAAACTCTAAAAGATATTCGTAGCTTATCAAATAATAAAAAGAATATAGATGATAATATATCAAAGTTAAAAGATGAATTAATAGAATATGATTATTTAGAAGAGTTAAATACAAAAATCAATTCACTCCAACTTATTCGAGACACAATATTTTTAAAGAATGATATTCTATCTAGATATAAAGCATTACATGAAAAGTCTATTTCTGTTATAGAAGAAAAGAAGAATTTGAACTTTCATATTGACAATCTTATGGGAGTAGACTTATTAGAAAAAAAGTTAAAGGTTATTTCTGAGAAAATTAAAAAACTTGAGTATTTTGATAAACAAAATTCTTCAATTAAAAAGTTATTAGATAATAAATATCAGGATACTAATGTTATTAATAGTCTTAAGAATATTAATACTGCAGAAGGAATAATAGTTGAGACAACTAAAAAATATAACTTAAATATTAAATTGAATGAATTGAAGTCTAAGCTTGAATTTTATTCTAAGGAAACTAAAGATCTAGGTATATTTACAGAAAAACTAATATCATTAAATATAGTCGATAAGAATCTTAGTGTAATAGACAATATTATCTTAGATTTAAAAAAACTTACCATCCTAAGTGATAAATTATTTTCTTTTAGAAATAGTATATCCATAGGGTATAAATATATAGAAAGATTAAAAGACATAAATACAATATCAAATATAGAGGATATATTACAAGAAAAAATAGTTTCCATTGATAAACTAAAAAGTTTATATAAACTATATACATTAAATAAAGAGGAAAGGGTTTTATCTATAAATTTAATTGAAGAACATACTAAAAAATTAGAGATAGAACTGATTAGTTATAGAGATATTTTGCTAAAGCAAGGTAGCTGTCCATTATGTTTTAATAATATTGATGATGATAAAATAGCTCATATTTTGAGTCATTATATTTAGGAGGTTTGAAAATGAACTACGAAAAAGAACTAAATAATCTAAAGGAAAATTTAGAGAAAGCAAAAACCCTGAAATATAAAGCTGAAGCTAGGCTAGAACAGTTAAACAAACAGGAGGAAGAAATTATTAAAGAATTAAAAGACTTTGGTATAGAACCTAATGAATTAGAAAATGAAATTAAAAAGCTTACTCTAGAAATTAATATGCTTTTTGAAGAAGCGAATAAGTTATTGCCAAAAGATTTATTAGAAAAGAAGTGATTATATGATTACTAATATAAATGATTTAGATAATTTTTTATCTCAGTCCAAGGAATTTTTGTCAAGAGAATTAGGTAAAAGGGATAAGGTTATTCAACAATTAAATTCTTATACTGAATCTCTTAATGAAATAGAGCTTCAAATAGAATTATTGAATAAGGTAAGTGTATTGTTACAAAAAACTTCTGAATTTGCCAGAGAACAAGCTAAAAATCAAGTTGAACTATTAGTTACGAAATGTTTGCAATTCATTTTTGAGACTAGGATAAAATTTCTAATAGAAATTGAAGAATTAAGAAGCAAATCCAGTGCTGAGTTCTATGTTGTTAATGAGATTGATGATATAACAATAAAAACTAAACCAGAATTATCAAGAGGTGGCGGTGTTGTAGATATTATTTCTTTAGCTTTAAGAATTGCTTTTTTACAAACACACAAACCATCAATAGAAGGTCCACTTATATTAGATGAACCTGCAAAGCACGTTAGTGATGAATTTATCTATAATGTTGCTAGCTTTTTGATGCAGTCTTCTGAATTGTTTAATAGACAAATTATTATGGTTACTCATAATAATCATTTGGCTTCTATAGGAAATAATGCATATAGAGTAGACTTAAAAGGTTCTGAAAGTACTGTAATCAAGGTAACATCTTAATTACATCTTGACATTACTCTATAAAAGTAATAAAATTAAATTATATGTAATTTATACATGTATTTAGTAATACATTTTTATAACTATAGTAGAAGTTATAATTAATGAAAATCAAATGTAATATGAAACTTGAAAATTTTATACAAATGGAGGTGTTTAGTTATTGAAATTTTATTCGCAATTCTTGGAGCACTTATTGGAATCTTCGTTGGTTATTTTATAAGAAAAACTATTGGAGAAGGTAAAATAAATAATGCTGAAGAGTTAGCTAAAAGAACAATTAATGATGCTGAAAAACAAGGTGAAGCTCGTAAAAAAGAACTCTTATTAGAAGCAAAAGAAGAAATTCACAAGCTTAGAAATGAGTCAGAAAAAGAAAATCGTGAAAGAAGAAGTGAATTACAAAAGTTAGAAAGACGAATTCTCAACAAAGAAGAAAGTATTGATAAGAAAACTGATTCAATTGAAAGAAAAGAAGAACAATTAGCTAAAAAGCTAAAGGAAGTTGAGGATAAAGAAAATCAGATTAATGGTATTTATCAAAGCCAAGTTTTAGAACTAGAAAGACTTTCTGGTTTATCTTCAGATGAAGCTAAGGAACTATTATTAGATGAAATAAGAAAAGAAATAGTCCATGAATCTGCAATTATGATTAAAGAAATGGAAAGTAAAGCTAAAGAAGAAGCAGAGAAGAAAGCTAGGGAAATAATAACTATTGCAATACAAAAGTATGCTGCTGATCATGTCGCTGAAACCACAGTAACGGTTGTAGCACTACCAAACGATGAAATGAAAGGTAGAATTATCGGTAGAGAAGGAAGAAATATAAGAACTTTAGAAACTTTAACAGGTATAGATTTAATTATTGATGATACTCCAGAAGCTGTTGTTTTATCAGGTTTTGATCCTGTTAGAAGAGAAGTAGCCAGAATAGCTTTAGAAAAA
>CAZIII010000008.1:0-29088 GCA_964539425.1 uncultured Tissierellaceae bacterium
CTGGAGCAGACAACAAAGGTATAGTAGAGAGGGAAGATTTATTAGTACTTAACCAAACTAATATGCCTGCCATAATAGTGGAATGTGGCTTTTTATCAAATACTAATGAGGCAAACTTATTATTGACTGATGAATATCAAGATAAAATAGTAGATGGAATAGTAGAGGGATTAGAAAAATATTTTAATGACTAATAATTGATAAACTTATCAAAGGGAACAGTTTTAATACCGTTCCCTTTGATGATATTCTATATTAAATTAATAGCTATCCAATGCTTCTTCAATATATAAGACCAGATCTCCAATATTTTGAAAGCCAGATACATATTCATCATGGATTTTTATGTTGAATTTCTTTTCTACCATTATAATAAGCTTGGCAATATCAATTGGTTCAATGCCAAATTCTCTTGTGAACTCAGTTTCATCAGTTATATCATTCTTATCAATACCTACTATCTCACTGAACAATTCAATTGTTTTATCTAGGACCATTTAAATCACCCCTATTTTATAAGTTGACTTTTTGTACCAGTATAAAAGATGGATAATCTGTGTAGTGCTCTTGTACAACCAACATATAGCAGCTTTTTATCATCCTCTGTTCTATAATTTTTATCATCCACACCAGAAATAATTACAGCATCGAACTCCAAGCCTTTGGCCATGTATATTGGAATAACAAATACTCCATCTATTCCATCTTGGCTATTTTCATCAATTAATTTAAGTTCGATTTTGTTATTTAATCTTTCATACAAAAACTTTGCTCCTTTTCCACTTTTACATAGGATTCCTATTGATTTATAGCCTTGAATTTTATATTCCATTACTTCATCAACAATGGTATTTTCAAGGATAATTTCATTTTCAAGCCCAAGAACCTTAGGGGCTTCTCCCTTTCTATTAAAGCTTTCTACTATATAATCCCCATCAATAAATTGTGAACTAAAGGATATAATCTCATTTGTACATCGAAAGCTTTTGTTCATAGATACTATGGTAGATTTATCTTTTTGCAAGATCTTTTGTATATCTTTGTAAAAAGAAATATCTTCTTGTTTTTCAATAGTTTGATTGATATCTCCCAATATGGTATATCTAGCCTTTGAAAATAATGACTTTAATATCTCAAAATGAATAGGATAATAATCCTGGGATTCATCAATTACCACCTGTTTAATATCTTTGTATATATTGCATCCTTCTATTTGTATTTTGATAAATAAAAGAGAAAGGGCATCTTCATACATCAATGAGTCAGATTTTAAATTATTTTTGGTGTAAGTAATAATATCCTGGATATTATTAGGTAATTCCAATCCTTTTGACAATTGGTAGAATAAGCTTTTATCACGAAAAAGCATTTTATAGATATTCATGTAGTTTGTATCCATGAGCCCCTTTATATTTTCATATAATTTACCACTTTCATATATGGAAATTAATCTTGCCACTTCCTTCACTTGAAATGCATGTTGGGGATGGTTGCGTACAAAATTTTCAAGTTTTAATATTCGTGTCTTCCTAATTTCTCTTATTTTCTCTAATATTAACTTTTCTATATTCTTAAGTCTAGTAGGTAATAGCTTTGAACTCTTATTATTAAGGAATATGGATTTCAGTTCTTGACTAGTAAAGACATACTGATTATCATAATATATATCAGGAAATTCAATAATTTGATGTTCATAATGATTTATAAGTCTTCTAAGTATTTCAATAAATATATTTGATGATTTAAATTTCATACTACCTCTTACTATTCTATCTTTATCCAAATTCTCATAAGTAATTAAGGTCTCAAGAAGTTGATTTCGCCCTTGAATAATTCCATAATCTTTATCAAAAATATCTTCAAATAAATCTTCGAAGATGAATGTCTTAATATTTTCTTCTCCTAATTCGGGTAGTACATTTGAAATGTAATTACCAAAGAAAGAGTTTGGCGAAATGATAATAATGTTATGTGAAGAGAGCCTTGAATTTAACCCTTGATACATTAAATATGCCACTCGATGCAGAGCAACAGAAGTCTTGCCACTTCCTGCAACACCTTGGACAATTAATAAATCATTTTCCATATCTCTGATTATTATATCTTGGTCACGCTGTATGGTTTCTACAATTGATTTCATTTTGTTTGATGCATTTCCAGATAACAATTTTTTCAATAAATCATCGGTTATTTGAATACTTGAATCAAAGAAATACTCTAATTTCCTATCTTTAATCTCATACTGCCTCTTTAATAAAACATCTCCATAAATTCTTCCTATTGGCGCATCATAATATACTTTCCCCAATTCGAAACGGTAAAAGACACTTGAAATAGGGGATCTCCAATCATAAACATATATTTCATGACTATCGTCATCCATTAAAGTGGATCGACCAATATATATTTTTTCACTATCTTCACCAGATTCAATAAAATCTACCCTTGCAAAATATGGTGAACCTAACATATTATTTAATTGCCTTATTTTGCTTTCTGACACCATATAATTTGATATTTGCATATTTAAAGTCTGTATATATTGGCTTGCTTCCAACAAACTATCAATATCCAAGGATGAGGGAGCTGCATTCTCCCACATTTCCTTACGAGAAGAAATTATATCGCTCTTTTCGCCATTCACTCTATTTACCTCATTTTCTAGTTGTTTAGCTATCTGAAAAATAGTTCGATTTAGATATTCTTTTTCTACAGACATTTCTCTACTATAATCATCCATAGACCCTATTCCCCTCCCTTTAACTAGTATTAGAAATAATAATATTTCCTTGAGTATAGCCTATTATAGTATATATGCTTTAGTTTTAACAGTCTTATAATTTTGATTCTTATATGTTATAATATATATAGAAAAATAACCCTGTTTAGAAATAATACTAAATGGGGTTATTTTTGTTTTTGCAATGATAATCAGAAGATTATGATATATAAATTTAGCTAAGTGTAGAATTAGATGGGGTACTATGTTATATTATATACAAGGGGGTGGCTTTATGTGGTCTAGAGAAGATATTAAAACTTATGCAAAGGAATTTTTAAGATACTATTATTGGAAAGCCTTTTTAGTATGTCTTATTGCACTATTGTTAAGTGGGGATGGGGGTAACAGTAATAATCAAAGTAAGAAGACTACTAACTACAATCAAAATCAAGTGATTATTGAAATTGATGATAAAATACCTTTCGATTCTGACAATATTATTGTTAATAACATTGCTGGAAAGATTGAAAGATCACCTTTATTCTTTTTAGCTAGGGGAGTAATCCCAATTATGGTTTTGATTTTTGTAATCCTTTTAATAACCGTTGGTTATGCAATAGAGGTAGGTAAAACTAGGTTTTTTCTTAGAGGATTTAAAGAAGATGTGAGCATAGGAAATTTATTTTCAACTTTTAATTCAAGGGAATACTTTGGAATTGTTAGAACACAGTTTTTAAGAGGTCTTTATAATTTACTATGGTTTTTATTATTAATAATACCAGGAATAATTAAGTCCTATGAATATAGTATGGTGCCCTATATCTTAGCTGAAGAACCAAATCTACCATCAAATGAAGCAATAAATAGAAGTAGAAGTATGACAGAGGGCCATAAAATGGATATGTTTGTACTAGACTTATCCTTCCTAGGTTGGTATATATTGGGTTCACTTTTATTTGGAATAGGAGGCATATTTGTAAATCCCTATAAAGAAGCTACATTGGCAAGGTTATATAATATTTTATCTGGAAATGATGATTTAGATAATGATGAAATAGATTATGATATAGTACTAGAATAAAAACAATAATATTGTGAAAGTAGGGTGCTAAGTTATCTTAGCATTCTTTTTTAGACAAGAGGCTAATTTGTGATTATAATCAGATTATGATACTATAGGGTACATGGCTTTGTAATAAGGAAGCTAAAATATATTAAAATTGATAAGAATGAATGGAGGAAAAAGATATGTCTAACTTACCAAATTGTCCAAAATGTAATTCTGAATATACATATGAAGATGGGAATCTCTTTGTTTGCCCAGAATGTGCTCATGAGTGGACTATAAAAATAGAAAGTGAAAATATTGAGGAAGAAAATATTATAAAAGATGCAAATGGAAATATTTTAAATGATGGGGACTCTGTAACAGTGATTAAAGACCTAAAAATAAAAGGAAGTTCATCAGCAGTAAAGTTGGGTACAAAGGTTAAGAATATAAAACTTATATATGGATCTAGTGATGGACATGATATTGATTGTAAAATTGACGGTTTCGGAGCTATGAAACTAAAATCTGAATTTGTCAAAAAATTATAAGAAATAGAGACAAGGGATAGTTAAATATCACCTTGTCTCTATTTCTTATTTGTCTTCCATAACAGCCTGAATACATTTATCATTTAGCAGGTCTTCATCTATAGTAGGGTCCTCTACTATAATATGTGGACTAGTCTTTGTTTCCTTGTTTATGGTGCCATCAGAATTCATGACTAGCTCCTTGCTGTAGCTAAGTATATATCCACCATAGGGAACATTATCCATAGGAATATCTGCAAAGTTCATTCCTCCACCTGTGGTCTCTCCAACTAATGTGGCAAAACCGGTGTCTTTAGAAAATGCTGCAAATTTTTCAGAAGATGAGATGACATCTTCATCTACTAATAAATATATTTTACCTTTAAAATTCACACTTTCCTCAGGATTTATCTCAACAAGATTTAGCTTGTAAAAGTTAAATTCAGTTTTTACTTCTGGTGGAAATTGTTTAAAGATTTTTTCATCTAAATCCCTAACAGAAGAAATACCTGGAACTTTAAAAGGATCATGTATTGTTCTAGCAGTGTTCTTAAAGAAAGAATAATATTCAGCACTATGAATATCGTTTATGAGCAATTTTACAATGTTTTTCCAATAGTCATCAAACCCACCATGATTCCCCCGTATATCTATAATGAGTTTATCATAGTCTTTTATTTCATTTAAAAAGTTCTTTATTTTAGGATAGTCTTCTTCCACATGGTAATAAGACATTGCTTCAATTTTCATATAGGCTAATTCATTCTCAACTAACATTTTTGTATCTAAAACAGGCCCATTATGGAATATGAAGTCATTGTTTGGATCTAGGTCTAAAGTTCCATCAAATTCATACCTTGCAAAGGATCTATCATAATGAAGAATTTCACGTCTTTCGGGATAATAATGCTTATAGTAGCGTCTGTACATATCCCCTGTTAAAATATATGTATTGTCATCATTTAATTCTTTTAATATGTTATTTACTGCCACTAAAAACTCTGCATCATTATTTGTATTTTTAATTATTCTTTTAAATCTACTTTTTTCAGCTAACCAATCTAGATTGTTTTGTCTTTTATTTACTTCGAAGAAAGGATACTCCTCTTCCAAACTACCATATATGTACTCAAAATCCCTTAACTTTTCTTTACTTGAAAATCTAGCATCTATTATCCCATAATTAGATGCATTCTCTTGAGTTGTCTGAAATACAGCTCTACTATTATAGATTCTTTCTACAATAACTATTGATAGTATTACTGATACAGCAATCTTGATATTCCTTCTGACTGTCTTTTTTCTCAAATTATCCACTCCCCTTTATTAATACATTGAAACATCTATTTAAAAATAAAAGCTACTTAAGATAGTATATTAAAATGGAAGAATTTTCAACCATATTTAAAGATACTGTAGCAAAATATTAAAAATTCTTATAACATCTAAAAATTTGAGAGTTATGCTAACCATTAGAAGGCAATATAATTCTTTCATTGGGAAACCTCCTATGCTAGCTTCATATTTTATTACAGTATGATAACAACTATAACATTTTTATTACATTTATGGAGTGTAAATATTATGAACAACAAGATACTAAAAATACTCTAAGAATATAAGTATATGTTTATGGTTTAAAGATGATTGTGGTGATGTTCAATTAAATTTATAGAATAAAAAATAGGGGCAGCCAAATTGATATGACTCAAATGGCTACCCCTGTTTTTTATTCAGCAGTTTTAGCTAGATTAATTCCCATTGCCTTGGCAAGGCCTTCACCATAAGCTGGATCAGCTTTTAGGCAATTTTCGATATGTCTCATTTTAATAAACTCAGGTACTCCGTCCATATTTCTAGCAGTATTTTCAAATAATACCTGTTGCTGCTCTGGAGTCATAAGTCTGAATAATTTACCTGGTTGTGTATAATAATCATTATCATCTTCTCTAAAATCATAACGCATTATATCTCCTGAAGCTGGTTGACTTGGCTCAGCATATTGTGGTTGTTCTTGCCACTGATTGAAGCTGTTTGGTTCATAATGAATCTTTGAGCCTTGGTTTCCATCTACCCTCATCTGTCCATCTCTATGATAGCTATTTACATATTTTGCAGCTTTAGGTGAGTTCACAGGGATTTGGTGATGGTTTACACCCAGTCTGTATCTTTGAGCGTCTCCGTAGGCAAATAATCTACCTTGAAGCATCCTATCAGGTGAAAAGCTTATTCCTGGGACTACAGCTGCTGGGTTAAACGCCGCTTGCTCAACATCCTGGAAGTAATTATCAGGGTTTTTATTAAGTTCAAGTACTCCTACTTCAATAAGTGGGAAGTCTTTTTTATACCATACCTTTGTTAAATCAAAAGGGTTATAAGGCATTTGATTTGCTTGTTCCTCAGTCATGATTTGAACTGCCATAGTCCATCTTGGGTAATCTTTTTTTTCAATTGATTCATACAAATCTCTTTGATGGCTTTCTCTGTCATTGGCAATTATTTCAGCAGCTTCTTTATCACTTAAATTTTCTATACCTTGTTGGCTAGTGAAATGAAATTTTACCCAAAATCTTTGATTTTCAGCATTGATAAAGCTATAGGCATGTGATGAAAAACCATGCATATGTCTATATGATTTTGGAATCCCCCTATCACTCATAGTTATAGTTACTTGATGTAGTGCTTCCGGTAATGATGACCAGAAGTCCCAGTTATTTGTAGCACTTCTCATGTTTGTACGAGGGTCTCTTTTTACAGCATGATTTAAGTCAGGAAATTTAAGAGGATCTCTAAAGAAGAATACAGGCGTGTTATTTCCTGCCAAATCCCAGTTCCCCTCTTCTGTATAGAACTTAATAGCAAAGCCACGAATATCTCTTTCAGCATCAGCTGCTCCTCTTTCCCCAGCTACTGTAGAAAAACGGATAAATAATTCAGTCTCTTTTCCAATTTCAGAGAAAATATTGGCTTTAGTATATTTTGTAATATCATTTGTAACTGTGAATTTTCCAAATGCTCCAGAGCCTTTTGCATGCATTCTTCTTTCTGGTATTACTTCCCTATCAAAGTGGGCAAGTTTCTCTAAAAACCATACATCTTGTAGCAACATTGGGCCTCTTACCCCTGAAGTCATTACATCCTGATTATTAGGAATCGGTGAACCAGTAACATTAGTCAATTTTTTATTATTCATATATATCTCCTTTCTTTTTTATTAATGTATGTATACCCTAAAGTGACCTAAGTAAAGCGAACATTTGTCTTTTAAGTTATTGGTAACATGTAAAATATTTTAGAATATCTTGACAAAAATATAAAATTAGTTTAGCATTAAAGTATTATTTAAAAAATAGTTTAACGTTAAAGTATTGGAGGTAGTTATATGATTGAAACGGATGTAGCGATGCAACTAAAAAGGACTCATCAGCGGATAACTCAGATGATGAAGGAGAAGATAGATGAATATGAGCTAAACTTTAGGCTTCTGCATATAATGATGCTTATAGACAAGAATCCTTATGCAAGTCAAAAGGAACTATCTGAGGAAATGCGATTTACTCAGGGAGCCATGAGTAGCTCTGTTAAGAGGTTAATAGATCTCAATATGATAGAGCAAATTCCATTGGAATTAGATATGCGATATAATCGTCTGGCTATTACTAAAGAGGGAGAGTCCATAATTAATGATTATAAAGAGCATATATTTATGAAGTATCGGGATATGTTCATTGGTTTTAATGAAGATGAATTATCAGAACTAAATAATTATCTATCTAAAATTAACTTAAATTTGGATCAAATGAATAATCAGAACGACACAAGAAATTTAGAAGAATAGGAGGGGTATATTGAAAAAATTATTACCTTATATGAAGAAATATAGGACTTTTGCAATTCTTAGCCCTGTATTTATGATATTGGAAGTTGTTGCGGATATTATTATCCCTTATCTTATGTCTAGAATAGTAGATATAGGTATAGCAAATCAAGATATTGAGTATGTAGTAAGACTTGGAATTATCATGGTTATAGCCGCATTGTTAGCGATGACCTTTGGAATTATCTCAGCCCATTGTGGTGCTAAAGCGGGATATGGATTTGCTTCGGAGATTAGGTTAGAAACATTTAAAAGGATTCAAGGTTTTTCTTTTGCAAATCTTGATCAGTTTTCAGTTTCTTCACTAATAACAAGGTTAACCAATGACTGTAATACCATGGGGCAGGTTACAATGATGAGCTTGCGTATGGCAATAAGAGCACCATTCATGATGACATTTGCTCTTATTATGGCTTTTGGGATAAATTCTTCCTTAGCAAGGATATTTATGGTTTCCATACCATTTACGGCGATTATTATGTTTTTTGTTCTTAAGAAGGCAAGACCCTTGTTTTTCAAGATGCAGTCTAGGGTGGATAAGGTTAATGCAATTATTAAAGAGAATTTAACAGCTATAGGAGTTGTAAAATCATTTAATAGACAAAAACATGAGGAAAAGAGATTTAAAGAAAGAAATGACTCCTTGAGAGAAACGGCTATGAAGGCTGTTTCAATTATTATTTTTATAATGCCGGTACTAAACTTAGTAATATATGGAACTATTATTGCTGTATTATGGTTTGGGGGACAACAAGTATTGGCAGGTAATATGGGTAGAGGTGAATTAATTTCCTTTATCACTTATATTACACAGGTCATGATGTCATTAATGATGATTTCCATATTCTTTATGCAATTACTACGAGGAATAGCATCTAAAGATAGAATCTTAGAGGTATGGGATACAGATTCAGAGATAAAGGAAATCGAAAATCCTATAAAAAAATTAAAGGATGGTTCTATTAAATTTAATAATGTAAATTTCTCCTATGCTGGAAGTACAGAAAATATCCTAAAAAACATCGATTTTGAAATAAAGTCTGGTGAAATAATTGGAATTATTGGTTCTACAGGCTCATCAAAGTCTACATTAGTACGGTTAATACCTAGGCTTTATGATGCAACAGAGGGATCTGTATTAGTTGGTGGTGTAGATGTTAAAAAATATGATATTAAGTCCCTACGAGAGCAGGTAGCATTTGTATTACAGAAAAATACATTATTCTCAGGTACAATTCGTGAGAATATGCAGTGGGGTAATGAAAATGCAAGTGATGAAAAAATAGTAAATGCACTTAAGCAAGCACAGGCTTGGGAGTTCGTATCGAAATATGAGGATGTATTAGATAAAAGAGTAGAACAAAATGGGAGTAATTTTTCAGGTGGACAAAAGCAAAGGCTTAGTATAGCTAGGGCTTTGATGAAGCAACCTAAGATTATAATTCTTGATGATTCAACTTCTGCAGTAGATATGACAACAGATGCAAAAATTCAATCTGCCTTCAGAGAGGAATTAGGAAAAATAACTACAATTATTATTGCACAAAGAATCTCATCCATACAACATGCAGATAGGATCCTTGTACTCCATGAGGGAGGGATTGAGTCATTAGGAGATCATGATACTTTAATGAAAATATCTCCAATATATAGAGAAATCTATGAATCACAAGAGAAAGGGGTGGTTGGAGAATGAAAAATAAAAAAGGACATCGTCAACTACGCCCAAAGAACCCAAAGGAAACATTGATAAGGCTATTTAGCTATTTTAAATATAATAAGGCATTATTCATTGGCGGAATACTATTTATAATACTTGGTTCCATTGCAGAAATTGGTGCCAATAGTATGCTAAGTCCTATTATTGATTCATTAGTAGGAGATCATGATAGGGGTTTATTCATTAAGTATATAGCCATTATGGTGATGATTGTTATTGTAATTGCACTAGGCCAGTATTTAGGAAATTTATTTATGGCAAAGTTAGCACAGAAAACTATTCACAAGATTCGTGAAGATATGTTCTCACATATGGAGAAATTACCTATTTCATATTTTGATGAACATTCCCACGGTGAGCTAATGTCCACATTTACAAATGATGTTGATATGTTGAATCAATCTTTAGAGCAAAGTGTATCACAGGTTATTATATCTATTATTACAGTGGTCGGTACTTTTGCTATGATGATGTATCTTAGTCCTACACTTACGGTAATAGTAGTATTTATGTTGATCATAATGCTTGCTGCCACAAATTATATAGGTAAAAAGTCTGCAAGAAATTTCCGTAATCAACAAGCTCAATTGGCGGATATGAACGGTTATATTGAAGAGATGATGTCAGGTCAGCAAGTCGTTAAGGTATTTAATTATGAAGATAGAGCAATAGAGGACTTTAAAGGTAGAAATGAAGAGCTTAGGAAAGCTAGTACAAATGCTTCTACTTATGGGGTTATGTTAATGCCTATTATGGGTAATTTATCCTATGTCCTATATGGACTTATAGCAATGGCTGGAGCATTCTTTGTAATTAATGGTAAAATGAGTATAGGTAATATTGCAGCATTCTTACAATTTACAAGAAGTATTTCAAGACCAATTACTCAAGTTTCAAACCAATTGAATACATTACTGGCAGCTGTTGCTGGGGCAGAAAGAATATTTAATGTATTTGATCAGGAAGAAGAAATAGATGAAGGTAATATCCAACTTGTAGAGGATTGCTCTGGGAAGAATAATCTTTGTTGGAGAGTTCCTAATGATGATGGGGGTTATGAAGAAATCCCACTTAAAGGATTTATCACTTTTGATAATGTGGATTTTGGTTATATGCCAGGACAAAGGATTCTAAAAAACATTAATCTATATGCAAAACCAGGGCAAAAAATAGCCTTTGTAGGGTCCACTGGGGCAGGTAAAACAACCATAACTAGCCTTGTGAATAGATTCTATGAAATTGATGATGGGAAGATTTTATATGATGGAATAGATATTAAAAGAATTAAAAAATACGATTTAAGAAGTACTATGAGTATTGTACTTCAAGATGTTCACTTATTTGAGGGAACAGTAGCAGACAATATTAGATATGGAAGACTTGATGCTACTGATGAAGAAGTAAAGGAAGCTGCAAAACTTGCTAATGCTCATTACTTTATAAAGCACTTAGCTCAAGGCTATGATACTATACTTGCAAATGATGGTGAGAACCTATCACAGGGTGAGCGTCAGCTATTATCCATAGCAAGGGCAGCTGTGGCAAATCCTACAATACTAATACTTGATGAGGCAACATCTTCTGTAGATACAAGAACAGAAAAATTAATTGCTGAAGGTATGGATAAGTTAATGGCAGGTAGAACAACCTTCGTAATAGCTCATAGGCTATCTACTGTTCGAAACTCTGATGCAATTATGGTATTGGAACAAGGCGAGATTATTGAACGAGGGGACCACAGAAGCTTAATGGAAGAAAAGGGTAGATACTACTCATTGAATACTGGAGCAGTAGAATTAGAGTAGGTGAAAATTATTTCAATAAAAAGTTCTTATTATAATATTATAATAAGAACTTTTTTAGGTTTAGGATATATATAAGGGAAGTAGCTTTACTCTAAATTTACAATTTCCAAATCTAATTCCTGTAAGTATTCAATTATCCTTGGTAAAGCATCAATGACAGCTTGGGATTCATGGAGAAGCATGATAGATCCTGATACATTTGAATTTTGAATATTGGTAAAGATTTGATCTACATCGTTAGTTTTCCAATCCTCTGGATCATTGTTCCATAAAACTAATTTATACTGGTTCTCACTGACTAAATCTCGTATCTGCTTATTTACAGATCCATAAGGAGGTCTGAAAAGATTTATTTCAGTTTCTACTATATCTTCTAACAATTTGATAGACTGTGTAATTTCATATTCTTGTTTTTTATAAGAAATGGTCTTCATATCAAAATGATTCATTGAATGACTACCAATTGAATACCCATTGGATTTAATAGTTCTAATATAATCTGGATATTTTTCTGCATTACTTCCAGTAAAGAAGAAGGTAGCCCCAACCTCATATTTATTTAATACATCCATGATATCAATAGAGTATTTGGAAGGACCATCATCGAAAGTAAGTGCAACTTTTCCCTCTGGTATTTTATATATGCTCTCACCATTATCAAGTATAACAGAAGGTAAAGTAGCTTTAGTTATTTCCTCAATCAAAGGTTCATCTAATAAAAGATCTTCTTCTTCCAAATAATCAATCGTATTATTAGGGGTTTCTTCTTGAGATAAATCCATTGTAATATCAGAATTTGTAGATTGAGCGAGTACTTCCTCATTACTTCTAGCTTTATTTATATGATCTTGATTAAAATAGCTAAACAATATGATTAATATTATACTAGAGGCAAAAATTAGGGGATAAGTAAATTTCTTTTTGCTCTTTTCAGGTACTTCTATTATTTCATGTATTTCTTCAACTTTAGACTCTTCGGTATTTTCTTCTAAAGTTCTAGATATAAAATCTAGCTTGTCCAAATCAGCCGTATTTTGGATGTTCTTTATAGTATTTAGGGCATTAATAAAATCCTCCGAACATAGAAAAGATATCTTGTCACTAGATTCAAGATATGTTTTCGTTAAAATTCCTAAATGATGATTTTGTAGTTTATCGAAGGTATGATTAAGAGATAATCTATATTTATAATTATTATCTAGCTGAATAAAAGGAGTTAAGCAATTTGCTGTAAATTCATCAATTTCCCAAAACAATTCAACTTCTTCTTCAAAAAAGAACATGATATGGAGATAGTGCTTTTCAGATTTGAATTCAATCCCTATTAGTTCAAGTAGTTTTAAGTTGTAAACTAGCATAGTAGGTCTCCTTTATCAAGTATAGAAGTTGTGTAATGGTATTACTTAGAATCAGATGAATTATCAGTGCTTGTCCTTGTTGAAAAAGAAAAGGACATTCTTTCTGTAAAATCATTGATAGTCTTCATTAATTCAGATTTCTCATCAAGATTTTTCTGGTATTGTTGTATATATTGCTGATTTTGTGTTTCTAGACTTCTAATAATTTCCTCAAGCTCGCTTATTTTTAGCATGTTTTGATATTGAGTATTCATAGAATCTTCATTAAGCTTGTTATATTTATTAATTTCTGTATTAAGCTGATTAGAGATGGTCTCATATTCCGTATTTGAATTATTTTGATAATCTTTATAGTCTTCAAGGAGTTGATCATAGCTCATTTGCTTACTTGTCAAACTGTTTTCCAATACTTGAATCTCTTTGATTTTTTCTTGTAAAAGTTGTTCTTTTTTTATCAAATCTTGTTTAGTACGGTTGATTGTTTCATTGGCTGCTTCTAATTTATCTATGAGTCCATTGTTCTCATAGAGTATTAATTGTCGGTCCTTTAGCATATTTTCCAGTGAAACAATAGCATCTAATACTACCTTGTCTTGATTTTCCTTAGTCAATAACGAATTATTATTCTGTGTATTTATTTGATCCAATTCATTCTGTTCTTGTGTTTCTTCATCAAGCTTTGTTTTACCTAAGTCAGATTGTTGATCTATATTACTATCTTCTGATTGGCTTTGGTCATTATTTATAGCCTTAAACCAACTCACGCCCGTTTTTTTTGTTTTCTCCTTGGTCACAAAATCATCCCCCTATATGAATAGTATAACAATAAAGAATAAGTCAACTATATGTAAATAAATTATAAACCGTACAATAATATAGAATTTATATTATAATATAAGACTCCTATAATAATTCTAATCTTATTAGCTGTCAATGTCAAGAATTGTCAGCAAAAGGGGATAATAATACTAATAAATTAGGGAAATAAAAAAGAAATTGGATATTATGTATGTTAATTGTTGGGTATAATTGTAATAACATACTTACACAAGGAGAGATCAGATGAAATTATATAAACTCATATTTATATCATTAGGGGTAGTTTGTACGGGAATTGGAGCTATAGGAGTGGTTATACCCGTATTACCAACTACACCATTTCTAATATTAGCATCCATGTTTTTTGTAAAGGGTTCTGAGAAATTTGATATATGGCTTAAAGGTACAAAATTATATAAAGGATATGCAGAGGATTTCATTAGGGATAGGTCAATGACCCTAAAGAGAAAGGTAACTTTAATGATGCTTTCAGACTTTATGTTATTATTTCCTCTAATAATTTTAGATAGTATCTACATGAAGCTCTTTATAGTATCAGTAGTAATTTTTAAATATTACTTTTTTATTTTTAGAATAAAGACTAAGAAGAATTAGTCTTTATTTTTTTGTAAACAAAATGTAATCTAAAGACTTAGTAAAGTATGTTACAATAATAGGTAGACACTTATACTAATCAGTAATTAAAGGAGAAATCATATGGAAAAATCAAATAATAATTATAAAATCATTGCATTGGTAATAGCTGTAGTATTTATATTTAGCGGCAATTTTGTTGATAGGTCATATGCAGCAAGTTCCATTAGGCTTGTGGTAGATGGGAAGGATATGACATCTTCAGCTAGTCCCGTCATAGACAATAACAGGACTCTAGTACCCCTTCGCCTAATTTCAGAAGAACTAGGGGCTACTGTGAAATGGGATAATGATAATAGGACTGTTCTAGTTACAAAAGGAAATAAGTCTATTTTTTTAAGAATAGATAGTCGTTTAGTAGAATATAATAATGGACAATCATATGAATTGTCTGATGTTGCACCAAAGATTATTAATGGAAGTACTTTTGTTCCTTTGAGACTAGTGAGTAATGCACTTGAAATAGGTGTTGATTGGGATGCTGTGAAAAGATATGTATATGTTGATTCAAGTACAAAATCAGATTCTACTCCGTTTTTTGATGTAAATATAATATCTCACAATGAAGGACAAATAGTAAATGGAAAGACTACACTTCAGATATTAGCGTCTAGTCAATATGAAAAAGATGGAAATGAAATAAGATTTCTTTTATTAGATCCTAGCACAGCAAAGGGTTTTGTAATTGCACAAGGGGAACAAATCAATGGAAGCTATACATGGTTACCTAAGCTAGAGGATAAGGGAAAGAAAGTTCTAGTAGCTGCTATTTATGATAAGAATGGAAAATTTGTAGCAGGGGATTCTATACCAGTTAATGTGAATGTGGCCCCAAGTATTGCGATATATGGCATAGAAGAAGGTCAGGTAATTAATAATAGTATAAAAATCAATCCTGATGTAAATTTTGTAGCAGCCCATATAAAGTATGAGATTATTAATTTAACTAAGGGAAAAACAATAATAACGGAAGAACAAGATCCATTTGGGCCATACAATTGGGATTTGAAATATGAGGACAATGGCATTTATTCCGTTAAAGCTATTGCCTATGATAAAAATTTTAATCCATATCCAAGCCAAGTTGTAAATGTTCAAGTAGCTTTAAATCAAAAATTATCATTAGCAGGGATACCTTCTGGAAATAAAATAGACAAGCCTGTTTCATTAATAGCTTCAAGAAATTTCAATGCAAATGAAACAGAGTATTTAATGAAAGACTTAGTAACAGGAGTGATAACTACCCTTGATAAAAGACCATATGGAAGCTATGAATGGTTTCCTGGAGCACAATATTCAGGACAAAAGGAATTAATTGTTCGAGTAAAGGATACTAGTGGAAAAATTTTAGAGAGTAACCCAGTCCAAGTTACAATAGATGGAACTCCAAAGGTATTGCTAAAAGGAATAGGACCAAAGGAAGTAATCACAAAGGAAACTAAGATAAAGATAATCAGCAATGTGAAATTAGAAGGTGTAAATTACACTTTAATGAATTCTACAACTGGAGTAAAAAAAGTATTGGGAGCTAATGTTGATCCATCAATTGAATTTAAATATATCCCTACAAAGGATGAGATAGGAAATGTATCTATCCAAGCTGAAGGTATATATCAAGGTAAGAAAATACTAAGCGATTCAATTTCATTTAGAGTGTATCTAGGAGAAATTTATGGTTCTAAGCCAATTATTGAAAAGGATAAATTTTTAGGATTAGCCTCTGGACTAGCTATAATAGCTAGGGAGAAAACTGGAATGTCTGCAGCGTTTCAAACAGCCCAAGCTATTTTAGAGACAGGCTGGGGACAAAGTGTACCAGTAGATAAATATACAGGCGTTTTATCTAACAATCTATTTGGTATAAAGGGAAAAGGAACCGCTGGATCTGTTACATCTAATACATGGGAAGTATATAACGGGGTAACATATAGGGTGGATGCAGATTTTAGAGCCTATAAAAACCCAAGCGAAAGCTGGGCAGATCACAAGGAGTTCCTTCTAACTAGAGAAAGATACGAACCAGTGAAGCAAGTAATGCATGATCCTGCTCAAGCTACATGGGCAGTAAAAAGGGCTGGATATGCAACTGATCCACTATATTCTAGTAAACTTATGAATATAATTAATCGATATAATTTATTAGAACTGGATAGAGTTGGAATATAATTTCATAATAATACAAATAACCCCTTAACCTCAACAGGCCAAATGATGAGATTAAGGGGTTATTTGATTTAATATAATGGTATAATAGCGAAATGTTTTGCATAATTGAGATGTTTTCTTTTATAATTATTTGGTAGTATTACAGAGAATTTGTATATAAAAGTATTAAAAAAAAATTTATTTCCTACCCATTTATACAAATAGTGACAATAAAAATTGTTATAATTATTAAAACTGTATAGTGAAGTATTAATTTAAAGGGAAACTGAGATCCATATGTTAAGTCTGGGCGCCTGACATATGAGGAGTTAGTGGCGCAACCGACCTAATCTATAAATAAAATGTATAGACTAGGTTTTTATTTTTGAAAAATGGTAACAATTATTGGAGACTAGATAATAGTATTACAATATTATAGCAACAATATATTCTAGGTTAAATGGTAAGTGAATATATAATAGATGGGAGGTATGGAATTGCTATCCAATATTATAAGAAGAAAGGTTTCCTTCTTAGGAGAAAAACTAGAAGAGTCCCGAATTCTATTTGCTTATAGATATATATCATTATTTATAACTTCTATATTTTACTTTGCAAGTCAGTCTGATCATTTAACAAGTAAGAAGATATTTATAATAACTTGTTTGACTATATCAGCCATAATATTATCTTACCTTTATCTATTATATGAACACTCAAATAAAAATATAATGATTTTGCTCCTAATAGAGACCATAGGAAATTCAATATTATTGATTCCATCAGGAGGAATTAATAGTCCATTTATTTGGTACACTCTTAATACCATTTTAATAAGTTCTATATTTTTAAAAAGAAGATATTCTTGGATTAATCTTTTTTTATATATATTTATTTCCAGTATATTAACCAACTTTGGCACTAATTATGATTTAGATATATTAGGGTTTTTAATGAGAGAATCTAATCTGGTACTCAGTTTTATAATGATAATGGCAGCTGTTCAGGTATGGTCAATATTTGTAAAAAGAACAAAAGAGAAGAGCATAAGACTTGAAGAATTAAACGAACAATTGGGATCTGCCAATGAAAGTATCATAGATTCAATGAATCATATAACGGCACTATATCAATCTGTTAACATATTAAGTAGCCAAGGAAATAAAGAAGGATTAATAAAGTTGTTATTTGAGCATATAAAAAAAATCACAAAAACTAAGAACCTATTCTATTATGATATATTAGATAGTTCAAATAAAATTATAGGCGAGGCAGATAATATTTTGTTGGAAGACTTAAAAGAGAATATTACTAAGGATTTGAAGAATATATTGAAATATAATAAGCCAATGGAAATCTGTGTTTCAGATACTAGATTTGTATTATTAACAGTAAAGTCTATTTATGGTAAATTTGGTATATTTGGATTAGAAATTATGAATAATAAAGAAAGTATTACATATAAAAATGACATATATCAACTTCAATTTCTAGGTGAATTAGTATCTATAGCATTTGAAAGATTGTATTTGGAGGAAATAAATGAGAGACTTCTAATCACTGAAGAGCAAAATAGAATAGCAAATGATTTACATGATAGTGTGTTACAAAGGCTTTTTAGCATGTCATGTGGTATATTTTCATTAATGCAAAGTCTAGAGGAATATACAACTGAGGATATGGAGAATGAACTAAATTTGATTAGAAATACAACGGATACTGTAATGAAGGAATTAAGAGCCAAGATATATGGCCTTAGCTGGAAAAAAGCTGGCAGTAATAGTTTCATTATAGATATTAAAAAGTATATAGATGATATAAAGAAACTAAATAATATAAATATCCCATTTTCCATTGTAGGAAGTGAAGAATTATTATCTAGTAGGCAAAAAAAAGCATTATATAGAATGATATGTGAAGGAATTGGAAATTCAGTTCGCCATGGGAAATCAAAAAATATTGAAGTGGATTTAAGTATAAGTCCATCCAGCACTGTGCTCATCATAGTAGATGATGGAATAGGATTTGACTTAGTTAAAGTGATGGAAGCTAAGAAAAATGGTTTAGGTATACAAAACTTGTATCAATTAACAGAATCCCTCCATGGAGAGATACAAATTGATAGTATGCCGGGAGGAAGTACAAAAATAGAAGTTAGTATACCTAACAATGTAATGTTAATGAAAGAGGAGGAATTAGCTTATGAAGATTCTTATAGTTGATGATCATCCATTAGTTAGAAAGGGGATATCATCTACCCTGTCTTTTGAAAAAGACATTGATGTAATTCTTGAGGCATCCAACATAGAGGAAGCCTTGGCTATAATAGTAGCAGAAGAACCTACATTAGCCATAGTTGATCTTAATCTTGCTAGTAGAGATGGGTTAGAAATAATATTAAATTGTAAAAGCAAAAGAGTAAAAACAAAATTTGTTATTCTTACTTCTTCAGTAAGAAAAGAAGATTTTGCTAGAGCAATGGAAGCAGGTGTAGATGGATATATACTAAAAGATGCATTTGCAGAGGATATACTATATGCAATTCATGTAGTACTTAGGGGTAAACAGTTCATTGATCCAGAAGTGATTAGTTATCAAACCAAATCTTCTATGGGAATCAATGGCTTTGACGACCTGACACCTAGGGAAAGTGATGTACTTATGGAATTAGGCAGGGGTCTGAGTAACAATGAAATAGCTAAGGAGCTGTTTATATCGGAAAATACAGTGAAAAAACATGTAAGTAATATTTTATCAAAGCTAGAATTAAGCCATAGAACCCAAATAGCATTGTTGGTAAATAGTGCTGGAAATTTTTAATATGGAGGGTGATTTGTTTGAATAGAAGAAGGAAGCAAAGGAAAATTATGAGTAGGATGTCAATTATATATATGACGACAATAATGGTATTAGGTTTTATGGGAGTTGGCTATGGAATGTGGAATGATAGTTTAGATTTAGGTGTATCAGTTACAACGGGATATATGAGGCCTGAATTTATATCAGACGGCGCAGGCACGTTATCAGAGGATGGCAAGACTCTTACTATATACAAGGAGATCTATAAAGGCCAAAGTGCAGATATTACAGTGGGAATTATTAATGCAAGTAGCATACCAATTGAATTGGAAGGTAATCAAATGGGGATTAATGAAAGCACTTCTTACAACATATCCATATCAATACCAGAAGATGAACCAGAAATCCAGGAATCTTCACTAGTTCATGAAGTAGAAACATTGGATAATCAAGATTTAATCACTGTTATACAATTGGAAATAGATAGTATTCAAAAAGAAATAAAAAGTATTTTTGAAGAAATTGAGAGACTGGAGAATATATCTGAAAATCATAAGTTTGAACATAAGCTCCAATTTGTGCAAGGAATATAATAAGTGAATAATTTTGGGGGTATTAGTATGGGAAAAAAGATAAGTGTAGTATTAATAAGTGTTATATCTGCATTTGTTGTAATGACAAGTGGATATGGTATATGGAGAAAAGAATTAACTATTGAAACAAACATAGAGGTTAAACCGGATCCAGAAGTCATTAAAAGACTAGAATTAGCTATTGATGAAAAACTGGAAGAGCAACGAATATTAGAAGAACAAAGGTTACTGGAAGAAGAAAGGTTACTGGAAGAAGAAAGGTTACTGGAAGAACAAAAGCTATTGGAAGAACAAGAAGGTAATAACAAAGTTTTAGAGGAAACTTTAGAACAGAATGGAGAAGAAGATGATATTCCTGATACAGAAAACACTGAAGTGAAATTTGAGATATCAGATGAAAATAAAGATCAAATAGTTATAATTGACCCAGAGCCGATCCAATTGGAAGAAAGTGAATCTATAGTTACACAAGAAAATGACTATACAACTATTGAAGAAGTAAATGAATCAGGAGATTAGCATAACTATAAATAGGATGACATTATTAACTTTAATAAATGGGGGATAAGAATGATTGCTAGAGAGAAATTATTGCCTACGAGAAATACAAAAAAGAAATGCATCATACTAATTGTTTTAATCTTAGGGATTTATCTACTAGAAAATTCTTCAATTACAAAATATGTAAATAGTTCTACATTTAACTTTATAATAATGCCAATCCTATGGATTGGCTTAATCTATATTGTATGGAAGTTTCCCCATATTAGACCTAAAGGAAAGCTAAAGCAAAGAAGCTTTCTAAATTTCTGGGCATTGAATTTTGCCACCATATATATAATTATCTCAATTTTAGCAGGAATTATGGATGCATTAGGTAAAAGTCCATATAATCATTCGTTAAAAGGGATAATCACAAATATTATTTTTGTAGGCTCAGCATTAGCTGGAAGAGAATTCATAAGATCCTACCTGGTAAACAGTTATACCAAGGAAGAAAATTATTTAGTATTTGTACTAATAGCCATACTTATGACCCTTACCAGTATTTCATTAAAAAGATATATTGGAATAAAAGGTTCTCAAGATCTAGTTAAACTAATAGCTCAATATATTGCACCAGAATTTGCACAAAATTTATTTGCTTGTTACTTAGTGTTTTTAGGGGGGCCATTAACTTCCGTTATATATCTTGGAATTATTCAAGGTTTCCATTGGCTATCACCAATATTACCAGATTTAAAATGGATAACTACAGCATTTATTGGAGTACTTTGTCCAATGTTTTTTATGATATCTCTACAAACAATTTACCTAGATGCTTTAAAGAAAATTAAGATAAGAGATAAGGATGAAGATAGTCCTATATCTTGGATGATAACAAGCATAATATCCATAGGGATAATATGGTTTGCTGTAGGGGTATTTCCCATATATCCATCTGTTATAGCAACTGGAAGTATGGAGCCTGACATTAGGCCAGGGGATGTTATATTAGTTAAGAAGATAGTAGATATGGAAGGAGTAAATAATCTAAAGATAGATGATGTAATACAATTTAGGAGGGATTCAATATTAATATCCCATAGGATCATAGGTATAAGAAATGATGAAAAAGAAGGCATAGGATTCAGGACTAAGGGTGATAACAATTCCAGTCCTGATACAGAGATAGTAAAACCAGAGGATGTAAAAGGAATAATAGTAGCTACAGTCCCTAAAATAGGCTGGCCTACACTTCTCATAAAGAGTGATAAGGATATAGATTTGAATGAAATTGTTTATTGATAGATTATAAACTACAGGGCTGAGTGCCCTGCCTTTTTATGTAAACAACAAGACTAATACTAAAGTAGTAGATATATAACAAGTTTGAACCATAACTATTACTACTATTTTATGAAGTAAAAGTATACCTTTGCGTGGAGTAAGAAAATGGCTAACAGACTATAATTATAGCATAAGGTCCTAGTGGAAAGGGACTAAAAATAAGATAATGAAAAGGAGAGATTTAAATGAAAAAAACAAAATCTTTAGCATTGGTATTAGTAGTAGCAATTATGATGATGGGTGCAGGCTATGCGTATTGGACAGAAGACTTGACAATTAACACAACAGTTGACACAGGAATATTAGATGTTACTTTTGAAGAACCAGCTAATATAGATGATGAGAATGTTGATCAACCTAATGCTGATGTATCACCTGATGGACACACTATGTCTGTTACTTTCAATGATATTTATCCGGGTGTTAGTAATACTATATATTTTGATATGGTAAATAATGGAACATTAGGTGCATATGTTGATGATTTTGAAATTACACCTACAACTGATTTTGATGTTACAAATGTTATTAGATGCTATGGATTAAGATTAGATGGTGTTGCAATACCAATGTTATCTACTAGTACAAATGGCGCACCAATAACTGAAGTTATTAGAACACTAAACGCTCAAAATAGTGGCAATGGAGTATTCGTTGAGAAGGATGGAGAAGTAAAGGTGGAATTGGATTTAAGATTTAGTGAGGAAGCAGATGAAACTACATTACCTGAAGATGACCTTTTTACTTTTGAAATATCATCTAAAGTTTATCAATTTAATGGTAGATAGAATTTAAAACAACTATATTTAAGTCAATAACCATATGTAGGGATGTCCCTATATATGGTTATTGTTAAATAATGTATTTATTTGATAGATAACAGGACATAAAGGGGTGTTACATTTGAAACGACAGATAAATAAAAAAATGAAAATCGCAATAATATCAACATTAATTACTCTAATTATAACAAGTTCCTTTTTTTTATATCGACAACTGAGTTCAGTGAAGTACGAAGAGCAAAAAAATACTTTATATTCCTACAACAGTAAATCTGCTGTAAACTATGAAGTATTCTTAAAACCTAATATCCTATATCCAAATAAAAGTCTAGGAGAAGGTGAAATATATATAACAGAATTTGTAGACTTTATAGATACTACATTTAATTATGAATTTAGTGGTGATAAGGAAGCTACCATACAGGGAGACTATAATATTGTTGCAAGTGCTGCAGGTTTTATTAAAGGGGAAGATAAAGGTGATATAATTGTATGGAAAAAAGATTTTCGAATTTTGCCCAAGACCTCTTTCTCGAATAATGGTAATAAAGTAGAAATAAAAGAGAATACATCTCTTAAACTAGATGAATATAATGAGTTTACAAGAGCAGTTACAGAAGCTTCAAAGATAAATACAAGTGTTAATCTAAATGTGGTTATGAATATTAATATTCAGGTAAAAACAGATAATGGCATAATCGAGGAAACAATTTCTCCTTCAATGGTTATACCTTTAAATACCTCAATGTTTCAGATATCTGGAAACACCAGTATTGAAAAGCCAGGAGCCATAGAAGAAACAAATCAGATTCAACTACCAGTTAACAGAAATAAAGTGATAATTTATATAGTAATCTTAGGAATTCTTCTTCTTATATTAGTTTATTTAGTATTTTTCACTAAATCGGTAGTAATCATTAAGGATCCATTAGAAAAAGAATTAAAGCAGATATTTAAGAAACATGGCGATAGATTTGTTGCCTTAAGCAAAGAACCTTTTATCAATAGCAATTATATTAATCAGGTTAAATCCATAGATGATCTAGTAAGAATTGCAGATGAACTTTGCAAGCCTATTATATATAAACATAGTATAGATTATAAGGAGATAGATAAGTTCTATGTAATCAATGAAGATGAAATATATGTATTAATTATAGATGACAAAATAGATAAAGAGGATGATAAAGTAGATAAAGAAGAAATCAAAATAGAGGCATAAAAATCCGTAGTAGAGTGAAAAAACTCTACTATTTATTTTTTAAAGTAGTACTATGCAAGAAAGTACTACTTTAGTAGCATTCAAATCACTAAAAAGTATAAATGAAAAGTAATCCCAGGGATAGTGTAAAAACACTATTAAAAAGATACAATAAGAGGGAGTAAGTATATGGAATTAGTGGGGTGAATAGATTGATAGGTAAAAATAAATTATTTAAAATGTTGTTACAAATAGTAGTTTTTGTAATAGTGGGGTATTTTGCTACAGGAATAGTTCAATCTACTTTTGCAACCAATACAGATAAAAGCCCTAATGTTATAATCACAGTCAATGGAGATGGAAGTATATCTCAAGAAGGAAGCCTATTTGGAGATAAGCTACTATATCCTAGTACTATAGAAGATGGAGAAAAAGGAATAGGTAGTATCAGCGGAACAATTCGAATTAACAATCAATATAAGAAAATAGATGTTAACAATATAGGTCTGGGACTAATAGGTGAGTTAAAATTTGAAAATACTTATTCAAAGGATAAAGTTATTAAATCTTTTTTAAAGGATGTAAAAGTAAAGATAGAAAAAGGATCATTACTTTCATTTAATAAAACTATAATTGATTATACCAGTCTTAAGGATGTATTATATACTGAGGAAGATGAATATAAAGGATTCACTCTTGAGCCTAAAGACAGATTTAGTATTGAGAGGAATAGTACAATAGATTTAAAATATACTTTGCTAATGGACCATGAAGCAGGAAATGAGTTACAATCAGTAACGGCTAATATGCCAATCTATATAAATCTCTATGGAACCAACATTATAGATGATGGTGGGGGTAATAATAACAATGATGAGGATTCTGAAGACAATGATAATGAGAATGGTGAAACGATTACAATCCAGGAGCTTGTTCCATTAGGGTCAACTCACTGGGCACATGATTGTATAATAACATTATTAAACCATGGTGTTATACACGGATACCCTCATGAAGATATGACAATAGAAGATTATAGAAATGCTACTGTAAGTCCTGTAGTATATGTAAATGAGGCAGTAAGGCCAGAAGAATATGTTACTAGGGCAGAGGCTGCAGTATTATTAGGTCGTGCACTAGGTCTAGAAGAAAGCAAAGCACTACTAACAGGATATATAGACCAAATTCCAAAATGGGCTAGAGGATATATAGTATCTACAACTGAGGCTAAGGTATTCAAAGGCTATCCATTTAGGCTATTTAAAGCCAATAACTATATCACTAGGGAAGAAATGATAGCTGTACTGACAAGAGCCTTTGAGATTAAATTAGAGGATGAAAATCTTGAACTTCCTTTTAAAGATAAAGATGAAATTAGTAAATGGGCAGAGGAAAATGTTAAAGCAGGATATGAAAAAAAAGTAATAGTAGGTTATCCAGACAATACCTATAAGCCTAATAACAATATCACTAGAGGAGAAACTTTCACAATTATTTGTAAGCTAATGGGCTTACATGATGAACATACAGAAGGATTAGAAGATTAAAGGTTAATATATAAAGTGATTTATAAAGCATAGATAAAAGAAGGTAGAGTGATGATTGCTCTACCTTCTTCTGTTCTTTCGGTATAAGCATATTTTCAGTACCACTCTATAAAATGATTATAAAATTATGTAATAATTCTAATAATAATGTTATAATTGTCTTAAATACAACAAGGGTTCACAATGAGTTGAGGGGGAAGAGGTATGGAAGCAAAATCATCAGCAAAGATAATGGTTAAAGAGGTCGCTAATGAATTAGATATTAAGGAATTTGTTAATCTTCCATTTAGATTGTATAGTAAGGATGAGCCATGGGTACCACCTTTAGGAAGTGATTTTAAGAAATATATAATTGGTAAAGGAAATTATTTAAATCAATCTGGTCCTAATACTAGGATTTTAGCTTATGATAATGGCATAGTAGTAGGAAGACTTTTAGTTGGTATAAATGAACATTTAAATCATGCAAAGGGATTCAAAGAAGGATATATATCATTGTTTGAATGTATAGAAGACAAGGAAGTAGCATTTTCAATGTTGGATTTTGCTGAGTCTTGGTTATCTGAGAGAGATATGACTTTGATAAAGGGACCACTTTCATTACCAGGTGGAGACGATTGCAGGGGTTTTATTATAGACAATTTCACTGATGCTACATCTGTTATGAATACATTTAATAAGAAATATTATAATGATTATTTTGAGGAATATGGTTTTGAAAAATATCTTGATTGTTATGCATATAAAAGTGATATACATAATGATAATATTTCTAGATATGAGAAATTAGTCCCTTATGCAATGAAAAAACATAAGTATAGAGTAGATAGGATTGATTTAAAAAACATTGATAAGGAAATTAAGGATGTAAAAAATATAATAGAAAGAGCTATGCCAAAGGAATGGGATGATTTTATTCCTCCAAATGATGAAGAATTAGAATTGATTAAAAAGCAAATAGTACCATTGGCCGATCCTGATCTAATCTATATAGCCAGAACTGAAGAAGGAGAACCAATTGGATTTAATATATCAATACCTGATTATAATCAAGTCCTAAGTAAATTGAAGGGCAAATTATTACCATTTGGAATTTTTAAGTTTTTATATTATAAAAGAAAGATAGATGCCATTAGATTTTTTGTTTTATTTGTAGTTCCAGAATATAGATTAAAAGGAGTATCATCTGCAATTTATTTAAAATCATATATGGCAGCATTGGAAAAGGGATATAAATTTGTAGAAGGATCCACAATATGGGAATATAATGAGCCTATGATAGTAGATATTGAAAAATATGGCGGTATAAGGTATAAAACATATAGGATATATAAGAAGGAAATAATATAAATGATTATTGTATCTTTTGGTAATGGAATAATAAATTCATATGAAGACATAATAAAAATATAACTATAACTATATGCTTGTAAAAGTATAAACTATATTAAATTAAGGAGATAAAAATATGAAAAATAAACCAAAACCAGACGATAGAAGAGATAATGTTGATAAGATTCAATTTAATATTGATAATACAATAAAGAACTACAATCTAGCAGAAGAAATGATTGCAAAAACAGATGACCAAAAAATGAAGAAAGAATTAAAAGAAAAGAATGAAAGAAGAGAAGATGCCTTAAGTGGAATGAGAAAAGAAATAAGAGATGAGGCAATAGCTAAAAACAATAATTATAGATAATAAGTAAACATAAACATAAAAGATACAAGGGCTTTTCTATTAAGCCGCTTGTATCTTTTTGTTTACATAGATGAAAATAAAGGATAAAAATATTACCATGGATTGTCTTATTTACACGTTAAATCTAAATAAAACTACATCTCCATCTTGCATAATATATTCTTTTCCTTCTATCCTTACAAGGCCTTTTTCTTTAGCGGAAGCTAAATTACCACCATGAGCTAATATATCATCAAAGGATATTGTTTCTGCTCTTATAAAGCCTCTTTGTATATCTGAATGGATTTTTCCGGCAGCTTCAGGGGCAGGGGTACCTTTTTTAATAGTCCATGCTCTTGTTTCCATAGGTCCTGCAGTTAAGAAACTCATCAGACCCAGTAGACTATAAGATGCTTGTATTAGCTTATCAAGGCCTGATTTATCAACACCTAAGTCATTTAAAAATTCTATTTTTTCTTCATCATCAAGTAATGAAATTTCTGCCTCTATTTGTGCACTGACTACAACAACTTCAGCATCTTCTGTAGAAGCAAATTCTTCTACCTTAGCTACATAAGGATTTGAACTTCCTCCATTTCCTAAATCATCTTCAGATACATTTGCTACATAGATAACTGGTTTTGAACTTAAAAGATTAAAAGATTTAACTATTTCGTTTTCTTCAGGTGAAAGGTCTAATGTTCTAATAGATTTTCCTTTTTCCAATACTTCCAGAGAATTTTGAATAAGTTCTATTTCTGTCGATAGACTTTTATCACCTTTTACTGCCTTTTTACATCTTTCAAGTCTTCTTTCCAAAAGTTCCATATCAGAAAGCATCAATTCTAAATTTATAGTTTCTATATCTCTGAGAGGATCCACATTGCCATCCACATGGACTACATCTATATCTTCGAAACATCTAACTACATGAACTATAGATTCTACTTCTCTGATATGAGCAAGAAACTTATTTCCAAGTCCTTCTCCATTACTTGCTCCCTTTACAAGACCAGCTATATCATAAAATTCGATAGCAGTTGGGACAATTTTCTTTGATGCATAAATTTTAGCTAATTTCTCAAGTCTATCATCTGGTACTGCAACTACTCCTACATTTGGCTCTATTGTACAAAATGGATAGTTAGCTGACTCTGCTCCTGCTTGAGTTATAGCATTAAAAAGTGTACTTTTTCCTACATTCGGTAGGCCTACGATTCCAAGTTTCATTCAATACTTCCTTTCTATGATAAAGATATTCGATTATAGTTTAATAAGTCAAAAACTTATAACAACACAAAAATTAATTATATAATATATTTTGGATATGTGCAATGATAAGATTATGGAAGGGAATAAAAAAGCACATAATAAAAGGGCTCTGATTTAACCAGAGCCACTCCTTCTAACTTTATTATATATAATCCTGAATCATCTCATATAGTTCTTCTACTGTATCTGCTTGAACTAATTCATCGTCAACTAAGGCAAAAGGACCAACTGCACAATCGCCACAATATCCTAAGCAGGATTCCACTTCCACATCAATATTTTCATCCTTTAATCTATTAACTAATTCCTCAGTGCCATGGGAAAAATTATTTTCACAAAATTGAATCTTAGCCATATTTACCACTCCTAGTATAATTATTTGTTTTTTAGGATTTGTATTAAATCATCTACAGATACATTTTTATAATCCACACCTTCAAGACTAGTTCCTTTTTCAATGGCTGATTTTAAGGCAGGGGATGATCTAACATTTCCAACAACAATTGCCCCTATGATTCTATTATTATCAAGAAGTATTTTATTATATATATTTTCCTCAGACCTATCTTCTAATATAATATCTGTTGCCTTACTTTCATCAACTATACCCATTGAAAACAGAGAAAGTCCAAATGCATTTAATGTAGTAACAGGGGCGATATAATTATATTTAACATCCTGGCCTGTAATATTATACCCTGCAAC
>CAZIII010000008.1:29188-33302 GCA_964539425.1 uncultured Tissierellaceae bacterium
CTAGGAGAATGATGTAGGAGAGTAACATTCTTATCCATTTGAGATAGTACCCAAG
The DNA here is from genome assembly GCA_964539425.1 of uncultured Tissierellaceae bacterium. GTDB lineage: Bacteria > Bacillota > Clostridia > Tissierellales > Tissierellaceae > JAVKTS01. The sequence continues at coordinate 29,244 of CAZIII010000008.1, forward strand.
CAGTTTCCAGTCCCTGTATTCCTCCACCTATAATTAATATATCATTATGATTCTTGAGCATATCCATCATATCCCATGCATCTTGAAGGGTTTTTAAGGTATATACGCCAAGTTTTTCAATTCCAGGGATTTTGGGTGTTACATTGTGGGAGCCACTGGCAATTAGTAGCCTAGTATAACTAATCAAACTATCATCAAATAGTTTTACTACTTTCTTGTCTGTATCTATTGAAACAACCTTAGTACCTATATATAGATTTATATTGTTATCATCATACCATTCCTTTTTTTGAAGTAGTATTTTATCCTCTTGCAGGGTTGACAACAAGCCTTTTGATAATCTTACCCTATTATATGGATAAAATACTTCTTCCCCAAATAAATGTATTTCACTTCCTTGGTCAACTTCTCTTATAGACTTTATAGCAGTAAGAGCAGCTATGCCATTACCTATTACAATTACTTTGTCAGGCATCTTCTTTGCTCCTTTCATATATATTGCTTTTAGTTTGCTACAAATATTTTTAAAAATACCCTATTAAATATATTAATAAACTATTTTGTAGCTTCCATATTATACAAGGAGAGATAATAACAAAAAAACAATGGAGCAAGCTTGCGGCTGAGAATCCTACATGTTATATTAAAACGGGGGTGTAAAAATTGAATGACAAAAAGTATTTACCTATTATTTCAGCAATAATATATTCAACCATATTTGGATTTTCCTTTATGTTTACCAAAATTGGACTGGAAGTCATGACACCTATGGAACTGATTTCATTTAGATTTCTATTAGCAGCTTTGGTAATGACTTTACTTAAAGTCTTTAAGATTATTAAAGTAGATTTTAAAGGAAAGAATATAAAGATGATTTTACTAACATCTCTCTGTGAGCCGGTGCTGTATTTTATATTTGAGGTATTAGGTGTAAGTATGACTTCTACTTCAGAAGCAGGTCTTATGATATCTTTAATACCTGTATTTGTTGCAATCTTTAGTATGATATTTTTACATGAAAAGCTTAGGCCATCTCAAATAGCTTTCATAGTATTATCTGTAAGTGGAGTTGTTTTTATTAATATGATGAAAGATAAGTTAAGTTTATCAGGTAGCATTTTAGGAATTGTATTTTTATTTATAGCTATAATAGCATCTTCCTTTTATAATATTGGATCAAAAAAATCATCTGAGAGTTTTACTCCTGTGGAGATAACCTTTGTAATGATGTGGGTAGGTGCCATTTCTTTTAATGGAATACTTACAGTTACTAATATAATAAAGGGCACAATGGAGAGTTACTTTGCACCATTATCTAATAGCCAAGCTATAATTCCCTTATTATATCTAGGAATTCTATCATCCATAGTTGCTTTTTTTATGGTAAACTACACAATATCCAAAATACCAGTATCTGAGTCAGCTGTATTTGCAAATTTATGTACAATAGTATCCATTTTTGCGGGAGTCGTTATATTAAAAGAATCCTTTCATTGGTATGATTTAGTAGGAGCGGTCATGATACTTGTTGGAGTATGGGGTACCGTATATTTTGGAGAGAAAGAAAAAAGTAGAGAGGATATAGGTTTTCAATCCTTGTAATTAAATAATTTTTAATATAAACTATAGTAATCAACTAAGATTTAGATGGAGTGATAACAATGGAAGAAAAAGATAATGGTATAAAGGGAGAAGGTTGTGAAATATTGGTGCCTTTTAATGAAAGAAAGCCATTAGCTGATATAGAGAGAAGTCTAATAAAGACTTACAGAAAGCATGTATGGGCAAAATTTATTAAAGCTATTAAAGAATATGAGCTTATACAAGATGGAGATAAAATTGCAGTAGCCATATCTGGAGGGAAGGATAGCCTTATAATGGCTAAGCTTTTTCAAGAACTATATAAAAATGGAAATCAAAATTTTGAGTTAGAGTTTATTGCCATGGATCCAGGGTATCATCCTGAGATAAGGACGCTTTTAGAAGACAATTGTAAATACCTTGAGATTCCTGTTCATATATATGATGCTGATATATTTGCAGTTGCAGACAAGATAGCCAATGATTATCCCTGCTATATGTGTGCAAGAATGAGAAGAGGATCATTGTATACTAAAGCTAAGGAATTGGGATGTAATAAATTGGCCTTAGGACATCATTTTAATGATGTAATAGAGACTACCATGTTAAACTTACTATGTGCTGCAAATTTTAAAACTATGATGCCTAAACTAAAGGCTCAAAATTTTGAAGGAATAGAATTAATAAGGCCACTGTACCATATAGAGGAAAAATATATTCAAAGATTTATCCAAAATAGTGGAATTTGGCCTCTAAATTGTGCATGCATGGTTTCAGCAAAGAAGATTGGTAATAAAAGGTACGAGATAAAAGCTTTACTTGAAACCCTAAGAAAGGATTTTAGAAATGTTGATATCTCAATATTTAAAGCAGCAGAAAATGTAAGTATGGATGCCATTATAGGATGGGAAAAGGATGGAGAAAAGCATTCATTTTTAGATGATTATTAAAGAATTTTAATAAATTAAGGGATAGAATTTATTGAAGAATTAATGATAATAATATAGAGAAGGAAGGTGAGTATAAATGGGAACTAGCTTTAGAGAATTAGGTATTAGCAAGGAATTGGATTTTGTACTACAGAAAAATGGAATAACAGAAGCTACACCTATTCAAGAGGAGTCAATAGGTGAATTATTAAAAGGTAGAGATGTAGTAGCACAGGCTCAAACGGGAACTGGCAAGACCCTTGCGTTTTTATTACCTATTATAGAGAAAATAGATATTAATAGACCCCATATACAAGGATTGATAATTACTCCAACAAGGGAGTTAGCTATTCAAATTACAAATGAAGCTAAAAAGTTGATGGAAGCAAAGGAAATAAGTATTCTAGCAGCTTATGGTGGTCAAGATGTTGAACAACAGGTGAAAAAACTTAAAAATGGTATTCATTTAGTAATTGCAACTCCTGGGAGATTATTAGACCATATGAGAAGGAAAACCATTGATTTAGGTAAACTGAATGCCCTAGTATTGGATGAGGCAGATGAAATGCTTCGCATGGGATTCTTAGAGGATGTGGAGAGTATTATTATTGATACTCCAAAAACTCGTCAGACAATGTTGTTTTCAGCTACAATACCAAACGAAGTGCGGTCCTTAGCTAAAAGGTTTATGAAGAATCCTATGCAAATTGAGATTCAAGGAAAGAATGTTACATTAGATGAGATTAAACAAGTAGTCATTGAAACAACAGATAGAAGAAAACTAGATACTCTTTGTCAATTAATTGATGAATATAGACCATATTTAGCCATAGTCTTTTGCCGTACAAAACGAAGAGTAACATCCCTAAATGAAGAATTAATCTCCAGAGGTTATAATTCAGATGAATTACATGGAGACATTAGTCAAGCTAAGAGGGAAAGGGTAATTAAATCCTTTAGAAAAGCTGAACTTCAAATCCTTGTAGCAACAGATATTGTGGCAAGAGGACTAGATGTAGAGGGTGTGACCCATGTAATTAATTATGATATACCAGAAAATGTAGATAGCTATATCCATAGAATTGGTAGAACAGGTAGAATAGGGAATCTGGGAATGGCAGTTACCTTGGTTACAGAAAAGGATAAGAATGATCTAGCATTAATTGAAAGAAAGATTAAAATAGACTTTAAACCAAAGAAAATGAACGCCCATAAAGAAGATAGGAAGAAAGAGTCCAAAAAATCAGATTCAAAAACTACAGAATCTAAATTCAAGCCATCCAGTAAAAAACCTTACTCTGAAAAAGGAAGGTATAAAAAAGCTAACGAAAGTGGACCTAGATATGCCTCCAAGGATAAAAAAGGTGGCAGGAAAACAAGATAAGAAAGAGAGACTTTTGTTCTCTCTTTTTTGAATTTTTTATGTAAGTTCAATATTATAAAATTTTTTACATTTATTTATTATGATTTTCTTCAATTCATCTTGTCCCATAATATCACAAAAGGATATGGATTTATTTAATGATTCAATATATCCTTCATATCCCAA
>CAZIII010000009.1:0-29250 GCA_964539425.1 uncultured Tissierellaceae bacterium
AGTAGACATATGAATATTTGGCAAATCTTCAATTAATTCCTCTACAGATTTGTAGTTCGTAAGTGCATAGGTTAGGTAAGTCAGACTAGAAATATTAAGTTTTCCTGGTTTCACTTCATTAGCATAAAGGTTAAATCCTGAAAAAGCATTTGTAATTCCTATTAAGCCATATTCATTTACCCCATCCTTCAGTGGAGTCCGGTTTTCAAAGCATATGCCCAAAGACTTATATTTTGAATACAATGGATTTCCCATTAAATCATTACAAAAATTATATTTTCTTGGTAAATATATTGCATTATATTTTAAAGGAATTTCATAATCCATTGTCCTTCCCATGACACAACCGTCTTTATAATTTATTTTTATACCTGTACACATATTATCCCTCTCACTTTGTTTAGTTTATTCTATCTTCTCTAGTGTATCAATATCTAATAGTATTATTCTTCTATGACCAATTAGTTTTATTAATCCCATATCTTGAAAGGCTGTTAATTTTCTACTTAAAGTCTCTTGACTCATACCCATATAGGAAGCTAAGTCTCCCTTACTCATCTTTAGAGTTATTTCTCCTTTATCATTTGCCATTTTGATTAAAGCTTCTGCCAGCCTTTTTTCTACTCCGTGGAGACTGATATTTTCAATTAGGTTTTCTGCCGTATCCAGCCTTTTACTCAATTCCTCCATTACCTTAAATGCTATAGTAGGATATTTCTTCATCAGCTCTTTTAGTTTCTCACCATCTATCATACATGCAATAGTCTTTGTTAAAGCCTCCCCATTGTCAGTTAAGGGCATAGGGCTAAAAAGTGATAGCTCTCCCATAAATTCTCCTTGGCCTAACACTCTAATAACTTGCTCCTTCCCGGAATCTGTAAATCGTGTAATCTTTACCCTACCAGTGTGGATTACATAGAGTTTATCCCCTTTGTCTCCTGCCATATATATCATTTCACCTTTTTCAAAAACCTTCTCATTGGTTATTCTAGCCACTTCCATCATTTCTTCATATGTTAGATTGCTAAAGATTGGCACTATCTCTATGCAATTTTTACCTTCTCTTTTAAAGCAATTGCAATCCATACATCCACCTCCACAATATATTACCTTTCTCATAAAGCTAAGTCCATTCTCCTAAATACCCTATTTCTCTATTATTATAACATTAGCACATATTATATTCATTGTAACGAATTCGTAATCCATTATTTGCACATAATATGATATTATAATTAAAAGGAAGGTGATTAGATGAAAAAATCAATTAAGAGATTAAGTTTATTTTTAGTATTAGTAATGATTCTATCCATAGCAATTGGTTGTACACCAAAAGAAGACCCTGCTGATCCAAACGCTCCTGGAGATGTGATAGATAAAGAAGAGCCCATTGATGAAGTCCCAGACCCAGAAGTTAAAACTGTAATTATTGAAGCAACAGACAAGATTGATGTCCAAGATTTAGCTTTACTTGACTCCTATATATTTGATATAGATGGGGATGGTGTTGAGGAAACTATTGCTATGTATGTAGATGCTCATCAAGAACCTAATGGTGAAATTTATTGGGATGATGGCCAAAATTGGTTATTCCTAGTGGAGGGCGAAGAAAAAGATTATGTATTATTTAATGATTATGTTCAATTAGGTACAGTGCGATTCCATGTATATACAGTTGATGAAAATCAATTCTATATAACAGCTGTTAAACCAACTACAGCAGGTTTAAGTATTACAGAATATAAGTTTGATAATGAGTCCAATAATTTTATTGCCAAAACTATATATGAAGCCACTGGAAATGTAAATATGCTGCATAATTCATATGGATATTAAAAAGCCCTAAATAGGGCTTTTTTGGTTCATCATTATCTCAATCTTTTCTTTTGGTACAGGTTTACTAAAATAGTATCCTTGAGCTATATCGCATTCCATTTCTTCTAAAATGTCTAATTGTTCTCGATTCTCTACACCTTCAGCAGTTACCTTTAGTCCAATTTGCTTTCCTAATAATATTATTGTATTTGCTATCATCTTATTTTTGTGATTCTTTTCAATATCCCAGATAAATGACCTATCTATTTTAAGTTCATTTACGCTCATTTCATTTAGATAGCTCAAACTTGAATAGCCTGTACCAAAATCATCTATGGCAACTCCAATTCCTAGGTTATTTATCATATTCAAAATATTAATTGTAAGTTCCATATCTGATATTGCAATGGTTTCTGTAATTTCCAATGTCAAGTTTTTAGGATCCAAACCAGATTCAATAAGTATGCTTACTAGTTCCTTCACAAATTCCCTATGTTGAAACTGTTTTGCTGATATATTTACAGACATTATAATCTCATTTCCTTGATCAGCCCATTCCTTAGCTTGATTACAAGCCTTTCTTAATATCCATTCTCCCATTTGGATTATTAATCCTGTCTCCTCAGCTAATCCTATAAATTGATCGGGATATAGTAGTCCTCTTTCAGGATGATTCCATCTTACTAGAGCTTCAAGACCTATAATCTCCCCAGTTTTTACCTCTATTTGTGGTTGATAATACAATACTAGTTCATCATTATCACAGGCCTGTCTAAGCTGATTTAATAATACCATCTTTTCTAGCCCCTTAGAAGCAATTTCATCACCATAAATATAATATGAATTTCCACCAAGGTCCTTTGCTTTATATAGTGCTAAATCTGCATTCATAAGCAACGATTGTACATCTAATCCTCCATCTGGATAAATAGCTATCCCAATACTGGTGGTTAGGTGTAGGACATAATCTCTTATATGATATGGATCCTTAAAATCATTTAAAATAGAGTTTGCTAGGGTTTTGATATCAATGTCGCTTTCAATATTCTTAATTAATATAAAAAACTCATCTCCCCCTACTCTAGCTACAATATCCCCGTCCTTAGTCAATTTACTAAGTCGCATTCCTAGTAATTTCAATATGTAGTCTCCCACATTATGTCCTAGTGTATCGTTTATATGCTTAAATCTATCTATATCTAGGAAAAGTACTCCAAATCTATTTTGTTCTTTTTCTAAATTAGCAAAGATATCTTTTAATTCTTCCACAAAGTAAAGTCTGTTTGGTAATGATGTAATTGAATCAAAATAGGCTAAATCATATACTTCTTTTTGTTTACTTATTAAATTCTCATTCGCTTTTTCAAGTTCTCTCGTTCTCTTCATTACTTCTTTTTGTAGCCTTTTATTATAAGAATATAAAAACAATATTGTTATTAGTATAGTTATTGATATAAAAATGATTTCAGTTTTATATTGGGTATATAAAATTGTAAAAAATTCTACACTATCCCCAAACCATTTTTTATTTATATCCTCAAAAGTTGTATTTTTTTTAATTTGTTCCAAACCCGCCTCTAAAATATCTAAAAGTTCTTCATTGTTTTTTAAAACCGCAGGTCCGTATTTTGTTGAAGCAATTGGTTCTCCTACTATCATTATTCTATCTGTTAGTTTATTTCTTTGTAGGTGAAATATTCCAACTTTTCTATTACCTAATGCTGCATCTGCTTCCTTGTTTGATAGTGCGAATAAAGCTTCTTCCATATCCTGTTTTGGCACCGCTTTAACATTTGGAATTTCTGAAATATAGGATTCATTTAAATCATTTTTTTGATAAGATACCCTCAAACCTGCAAGATTGTCTAAATTATTGATATGCACAGTATCTTTATTTACAAAGATTACTTGTTCATTGATCATAGTAGGAGAAGTAAAATTGTATTTTTTCAACCTCTCCTCATTTTTGGATATCCCAATTATTCCATCAACTTGTTCATTGTCTAATGCGAATATTGCATCATCCCAATTCATAGGTATGATCTCAATATCTAACCCAGTAACATGAGCAATGGCATTTATTATATCAATATTATATCCTCTAAAATTACCATTTTCATCTACAAATTCAAATGGCGGATGATTGTTATCGCCTGCAAATCTTAATATTTTTACTTCTTTTGTACTTGTTGCATTTCCTTTATCTACAAATATCCCTTGAAGTAAAACCAAGATCAATACTGAAACTAATATTGTTTTTATTTTTTTAGTTGGAAGTTTCATATTATCATCCTCTTTATCGTTAGTAGATGTAGACTATTCCTTATTTAGTCCCTTAGTTTCTTTTACAAGGTTAATAAAACTATCAATATCCTCCATGGTAGTATCAAAGGATGTGACTAATCTAATTAAATTTGTCTCCTCGTCAATTACATAAAAATCAAATTTGTCTTGAAGAACTTTAATTAAACCGCTTTCCATGTATGCAAATATCATATTTGTCTCTGGTTCATTTTTTAATCTTATATCTTTAAATTGAGATATTTCCTTTGCAAAATACTTACCCATATTATTTGCATTTGATGCATTTTCTTCCCAAAGATTATTATTTAAATACGCAATAAATTGAGCAGATACAAATCTCATTTTTGATAATAACTGCATACCTTGTTTTCTATAAAACTTAAAAGCACTACTTAAATCTTTATTAAAAGAAACTATGGCTTCACCAATCATCATTCCATTCTTTGTACCTCCGAAGGATAATAAGTCTACTCCTGTATCAGTTATCATTTCTTTGAAACTTGTATTTAATGCTACAACTGCATTAGCAATTCTAGCTCCGTCTACATGTAATAGCATACCATTATCATGTGCAAAATCAGCTAATTCTTTAATTTCTTCTATGGAATATAATGTTCCTGTCTCCGTTGTTTGAGCTATTGAAATTATCTTAGGTTGAGATTGATGTTCATCTCCAAGAGAATGAAGAAATCCCATTACCCCTTCTTTATTGATTTTTCCATTTTCATTTGGTATATATAATATTTTAGAACCACTGAATTTTTCAAAAGCACCGCATTCGTCAACATTAATATGGGCAGTATCGGAACAGACGACTGCTTCGTATGACTTTAAAAGGCCACTAAGACCTATTACATTTGCAGCTGTACCTGTTGTAACAAAATATACATCCACATCTTTCTCAAATAATTTTCTTATATTTTCTACAGCTTCTTTTGTAGTATTATCATTGCCATATGCAAAATCATGTTCCTTGTTTACATTTACTATTGCTTCCATTATTCCAGGATGAACTCCTGAATTGTTATCACTCATAAACATTTTCATATTAATTCCTCCATAAATTAACTTATTTAGCTATAATTATACTATAATTTCAACTTAAACAAAATAGTAGTCTTGACATAATATAGAAATATTCTTAAAATAACTTTATGATATAATAAATGTTGGAGGTGAAAAGATTGAAATCTTATTTAATTGTAATAATTATTGGTTATTTATTTGGATGTTTACAATGGTCTTATATTCTAAGCAAAACATTTCTAAAGGTTGATATTAGAACCTTTGGTGGCGGGAATGCAGGTGCATCAAATACTGTAATATCCTTGGGCTGGAAATGGGGAATCTTAGTAGCTATCTTAGATATTTTAAAAGCAATTATTTCTATTCTTTTGATTAAATATTTATTTGAAATTTCTTATATAGAGGAAAATATCTTTCTTCTATATCTAAATGGTCTTTTTGTAATTCTTGGTCATGATTTCCCATTTTTTATGGGGTTTAGAGGTGGAAAGGGAGCAGCATCTTTATTTGGAGTCTTAATAGGATTAGATTATAGGTTAGGAATACTAGGTTTTCTCGTTATCGCCCTTGTCACTATTGTGACCGATTATATAGCCTTAGGTACCTTATGCCTAAATGTTTTTCTGGTCTTATCCGCTATTTATTTCAAGCTTGACTATAGTTCAATAATAATAACTTTAATTATAACTGCAATAGCCATTTTTCTTCATATTCCAAATGTTAAGTCCATATTGAGAAAAGAAGAAAAAGGATTAAGAGAGGCATTTAAGAAAAAAACAAAAAATATATAAAAGTCTTCCTCTGGAAGACTTTTTAATTTTATCATTTTTAAGTTGTCGTATCCTAATTATTTACTTTTAGGATTTGCTATTTCAGCCTTAACTCTTGTACCTTTGATTTTTGCTCCACTTAATCTCTCTAGAACATCATCTACGTAATCTCCAGGTACCTCTACAAATGTAAATTTATCATATACATCTATAGTTCCAACTAATTTCTTTTCTATTCCTGTTTCCTCTATCAAAGCTGAAAGTATATGTCTTGGACTTACACCTTTTCTTTTACCTATATTTATATGAACCCTCGTTGCATTGCCTGAGGATGCTCTAGATTTGGATGATTTAGGTGTTCCTTGTAGTTTTTGTTTGCTACCGAAATCCACCATATCCAATTCTTGATGTCCATCTAGTCTATTTTCAACCATATAAAATTTTAGTAAAGCTGCTGCAATATCAAATGAAGTGTATTCTTCTTCTAGTAGAGATTCTATGATTTTCTCATATTTATTTAAATCTTCGTTGTCAATCTCTTGCTTAATCTTTCCAAGCATGGATGAAGTATAGTTTGCCTCAATATCCTTCAATGTTGGTAAATCTTTTCTTGCAATTTTAGTTTTTGTAAATCTTTGTATGTCTCTTAGTTTATAAATATCTCTACCGGATACAAAACTAAAAGCTTTTCCTTCTCTACCTGCCCTAGCAGTTCTACCAATTCTATGAACATAATATTCTTCATCTTGTGGCATGTCATAGTTTATTACTAAATCTATATCATCAACATCTATTCCTCTAGCTGCAACGTCAGTAGCTACCAAAACATCAATTGTACCTTTTCTAAACTTAGCCATTACATTATCTCTTTGAGATTGTTTTAAATCTCCATGTAGACCATCTGCAAAGTATCCTCTACTTTGAAGCTCTTCTATTAACTCGTCTACCTTCTTCTTTGTATTACAGAAAACTATGGATAGTTTTGGATTGTACATATCTATAAGTCTACATAGTATTTCAGTCTTCATGTGTTGCTTTAATTCAAAGTAAGCCTGCTCTACCTTTGGAACTGTAAGCTCCTTGTGAACTACCTTGATAATCTCAGGATTGACTTGATAACGAGCAGCAAATTTCATGATTTCAGATGCCATAGTTGCTGAGAAAAATATAGTTTGTCTTTCTTCTTTTAACTCGTTCATTACAAGAGCTATATCATCTCTAAAACCCATGTCAAACATTTCATCTGCTTCATCTAATACCATCATTCCTACATTGCCAATTTTCAAAGTTTTTCTTTTGATATGGTCAATTACTCTACCAGGTGTACCAATTACAATAGTAACTCCTGCTTTCAATGCTCTAATCTGTCTGTCAATAGGTTGACCACCATATATAGGCAGAACAGTTAATCCTCTTTTATGCTTTGCAAGTTTTCCGATTTCTTCCGCTACCTGTATACAAAGCTCCCTTGTAGGACATAGAACTAACGCCTGCACAGATTTGTCTGCTGGATTGCATTTTTCTATTATAGGAATACCAAATGCTGCTGTTTTTCCCGTTCCTGTTTGAGCCTGACCGATGACGTCTTTTCCTTCTAACATTACTGGTATTGCTTGGGATTGTATTGGTGACATTTCCTCGAAACCCATGTCGCTAATCCCTTTTTGTAACTCTTTTGATAAATTCATTTCTTCAAATCTTAATTTTTCCATTAAAATAAATCGTCCTCCTTAATCTTTAACCTATTTATTATACACTTAATACCATTTAAATACAAGTAGATATAATATTATTAGCTTATATCAGCAATTAATTATGCCATATGTAATATTATACCCATTATTATTGATATCAATAGTGTTACTTAAAACTTATTATTTTAGATAAGTTTATGGTTGAATAAAAAACTAGACTAAAGTCTAGTTTTTTTATATAATCTTTAAAGAAGATTTAAAAATTGAGAGGGGATCTAAATGAGTATTTTAACTGTAACAAATCTAAGCCATGGTTTTGGTGATAGAGAAATATTAAAAAATGTTAGCTTTAGATTGCTTAAAGGTGAACATGTAGGATTAATAGGTGCTAATGGAGAGGGCAAATCCTCTTTTATGAATATAATAACTGGAAAATTAGAACCTGATGAAGGTCAAATTGAATGGGCTAAGAGAGTTAGGGTTGGGTACTTAGACCAACACACTTCCTTGGAAAAAGGCCAGACGATCCGAGATGCTCTAAAGGGAGCTTTTAAGTATCTATTTGATTTAGAGCAGGAAATGCAAGATATGTATATGAAAATGGGCGATGTGTCAGAGGATGAACTTGCCACTTTACTTGAAGATGTAGGTACAATACAAGATATATTAGACCATAATGATTTTTATATAATAGATGCTAAGGTTGAAGATATAGCAAGGGGACTTGGACTAGATGATATAGGACTTGATAGGGATGTCAATGATTTGTCAGGTGGACAAAGAACCAAGATATTACTTGCCAAATTACTCCTTGAAAAACCAGATATACTATTATTAGATGAGCCTACTAACTATTTAGATGAGCCACATATTATATGGTTAAGAAGATATTTACAGGAATATGAAAATGCTTTCCTACTTATATCCCATGATATACCATTCTTAAACTCTGTTATCAATTTAATTTATCATGTGGAAGATAAGGAACTAACCAGATATGTGGGAGATTATGATAATTTCCAACATATATATGAAGCTAAAAAATCACAACTGGAATCAGCTTACAAAAAACAGCAACAAGAAATTGCCGATTTAGAAGACTTTGTGGCTAGAAATAAGGCCAGGGTTGCTACTAGAAATATGGCAATGTCTAGACAGAAAAAACTTGATAAGATGGATATAATTGAATTAGCTAGGGAAAAACCAAAACCGGAATTTAATTTTAAAGAAGGCAGGACTTCTGGTAGACTAATATTTGAAACTAAGGATTTAGTAATAGGTTATAACGAACCACTATCCAAGCCACTTAATCTAATCATGGAAAGAGGCAAGAAAATTGCACTGATTGGAGCTAATGGTCTAGGTAAAACTACTTTATTAAGAAGTATACTTGGTCAGATAGAATCTGTATCTGGAGAAGTAGAATTAGGCGATAACTTGCAAATTGGGTATTTTGAACAGGAAATTAAGGGCAAAAATAACAATTCCTGTATAGATGAAATTTGGCAGGAGTTTCCTGGACTTAGTCAATATGAAGTTAGAGCAGCTCTAGCAAAATGTGGATTGACTACTAAGCATATTGAATCCAAAGTAATGGTTCTATCCGGTGGAGAACAAGCCAAGGTAAGACTATGTAAATTAATCAATAGAGAAACCAATATATTAATCCTAGATGAGCCTACAAACCACCTGGATGTTGATGCTAAAGAAGAACTGAAAAGAGCTTTAAAAGCATATAAGGGCAGCATTCTCCTCATATCCCATGAGCCAGACTTCTATCAAGATGTGGCCACAGAGATATGGAATTGTGAGAATTGGACTACGAAGATATTTTAAGAAACTGACAAAGGAAGATAGGGAGACATTCCCCTTCTTCCTTTATTTTATTTATTTAGGGTCTCAAAATAGTTCTTTCTCATTTGCCATTTTGTGCTATAATAGAATTAATTAAATATTTTGAAAGGCGGGATAATATGCGTTGGAGTTTAAATGAATTATATACTTCCTTTGATTCTAAGGAGTATAATGGAGATTTCGAAGAGCTTACTAAATTAATCGAAGAGCTTGTTAAGTGGGCAGATGAAAATCTATTATCTAAAGATAATCCTGTAGCAAAAATGGAGAAATACATTGTATTATCTACAGAGTTAAGGTCATTATTTTCAAAGTTATTTGCTTATGCTAGTCTAACAACTTCTGTGGAAGCTAAAAATGAAGTAGCTCTTCAATATTATGATAAGCTTAGCGTAAAAGCATCAGATTTAACTAAACCAAATGTGCAATTCCAATCCTTTATGAAAGATATCGACAACTTAGATGAATTAATCGAGTCATCAGATTTGTTGAAAGAGCATAAATTCTACTTACAACAAATAAAAGAGCATACTAAATATATGCTTAGTGAAAAAGAAGAAGTTCTTATTTCAAAGATGTCCAACACTGGTTCCTCAGCATGGACAAATTTACAAAACAAAATTTCATCCACCTTATTAGTTGATATCAAAATAGATGGAGAAGATAAATCACTTCCACTTCCAGCTGTTAGAAACCTTGCATATGACAAAGATCCTGCAAAAAGAAAAGCAGCATATGAAGCTGAATTAAAAGCATATGCAAAAATTGAAGAGTCTTCAGCTGCTGCATTAAATGGTATTAAAGGTGAAGTAATAACTACTTCTGCTTTAAGAGGATTTTCTTCTCCATTGGAAGAAACTTTAGTTAACTCTAGAATGGATAAAGGAACTCTAGATGCTATGTTCACTGCTATGAAAGAATTTCTACCAATATTCCATAAATACTATAGAAAAAAAGCAGAATTATTAGGATATAAAAATGGCCTACCATTCTATGAAATGTTTGCACCGATGGGTGAAGTAAATATGACATTTACCTACCCTGAAGCTATGACTTATATAATAGATAATTTTAGAACTTTCTCAGATAAATTAGCTGACTTCGTTCAAAATGCTTATGATAAGAATTGGTTAGATGTAGAGCCTAGAGAGGGAAAAAGAGGAGGAGCATTCTGTTCAAATCTTCACCCTATAAAAGAGAGCAGAATAATGTCCAACTTTGATGGTAGCTTCTCTAATATGACTACCTTAGCTCATGAATTAGGACATGGATACCATGGATTTAATTTAAAAGATGAGTCCATATTTAACAGTGGATATCCAATGCCAATAGCTGAAACAGCTTCCATATTCTGTGAGACAATAGTTGTTAATGCTGCATTAAAAGAAGCTAGTGATGAAGAAAGATTAAGTATTTTAGAATCCTCAATTTCAGATGCTGGCCAAGTTATAGTTGATATCTATAGCAGATTCTTATTTGAAACAGAGTTATTTGAAAGAAGAAAGACCCATGGACTATCTGTAAATGAATTTAAAGAAATAATGATAGATGCTCAAAAGCAAGCTTATGGTGACGGATTAGATCACTCAGCACTGCATCCATATATGTGGATAAATAAAACTCATTATTACTCAGCAGGCCGTAATTTCTACAACTTCCCATATGCATTTGGACTATTATTCTCCAAGGGATTATATGCAGAATACCTAAAACGTGGCGATAAATTTGTACAAGAATATGATGAGCTACTAAATGCTACAGGCAAAAATAATATAAAAGATGTAGCCCTAAGAATGGATATAGATGTGACAAACCCTGAATTCTTCAGAAGCTCCCTAAGATTAATTGAGAAGGATATAGAAGAATTTATAAGATTATCAAGTAAATAAATCAAATAAGTTTGGAAATCGGTGCCTGGCACCGATTTCCAAACTTATTCATTAAGTAGATAATCATCAAATACTTCCATGATTAATTCTTCAGTTTCTTTTTCAGCATAAACATAATATGATGTTCCTCCAATATATTCTCCTTCTCCAGGAATTGTTTTCGTATTAATATTGTTTATATCTAATTTTGTTGCAAGTTTTGCTCCCTGTAAAATTACATCCATAGGTATATTCGTTTCCACATTCTTATAATAGGTTTTAATAATCTTAGGTAGCTTAGTAATGTTTTTAATTTGTAGTGTTTGTTTTATAAACTCTTTCATAAACATTTGCTGTGCTTGAATTCTACCTACATCCCCATCAACATATCCTAATGTCATATCATTATTATGTCTCCATCTCAAGAAGTCATGGGCATTCTTCCCATCTAATACTTGCAAACCCTTTTTTATATTTATATTCAGTGTTGGATCAGCTGTATATTCCATATTTCTAGGTACATCTATCTCTACCCCACCTATTGCATCTACTATTTCCATTACGGCATTAAAATCAACTTTTACATAATAATCAATATCTAAATTTAAGAACTCCCTTACAGTAATCATGGTAAGTTCTGGCCCCCCAATAGAATGAGCGTGAGTAATTTTATCATTCTTACCCTTTACCAAAACTCTAGTATCTCTAGGTATGGAAAGCAAGTTGCTTTCTCCAGTATCAAAATTAACCTTAAATAACATCATAGTGTCCGTACGAATTCCTTTATATGTCTTTGTACCATTAGCATCTACACCCATAAGTAGAAATAAGATTTCATCATCTACTTTCTGCTCTACTGTGTTATCCTCTCCCAAATTAATATATCCACTATTATTATCTACAGTGGAAATTGGATCATTTTTAAAAATCTTTTTTTCAAGGATAGTGAATATTAGTACAAAAGATATAATTGAAACTATAAAATATAATATAAATTTACGTCTCATTTCAACACCCCAATCTTCATTTGATACCTATATAACAATATACTCATAATATCAAGTTAGTAATATTCTGTCAATATAACCATTTCTCTAATACTAAAGGGTATATTTTATAAATATACCCTTTAATATTTTTGGTTTTCTTACATCATCTCTAAAAATGCATTTATTCTAGTATTTATTTGCCCCATATCTAATTTTGAATAATCTGTTTCAATGTATAGATATGGCTTTTCTTTTTTCTCTGTCACAAATTTTTTAACATTATAAGATTCTACACTAAATGTATGACAAGCTTGAAGTACTACTTCTATTACACCATCTATTTCATATTCATCTATCATTTCATCTAATGCTATAAATCTTCTCGGATTTGGTGTCATTACTGAACAGCTAACATTTAGGTACTTCTCTGTTAAAGCATCTATTGGATCTATTGTTTCATCTACCAAAGTAGCCTTCTCTCTAACTCCACTACAATTTTCGAAAGCAACTATATCTGCTCCCGAATCTTCTATGGTTCTTAGGACCTTTTCCCTAACTCCTCCTAATGGACAACCAGTGACAAGTATTCTTGGCCTATTGTTTTTAGTTCCCTTTAGTTCATTCTCATATTTTTCTCTTAGTTCTTTAGTTCTCTCTACTATGAAATCACATTGTGCTTTTCTATCAAATTGAAAACCCAAAGCTTCCATTGTTTCATTGACTTCACGACCTGATATTGGCGAAGGGTTTAACTTGCCTAGTTCATAGAAATCCATAAGTACCTTTCTTTCTATGTTTCTTTCCTTTATCTCTTCTCTTAACATCTCTTCAGTAATCTTTACATTCAATTTTTCCTCTAATACTTCTTTTAATCTAACTAATTCCTCTCTCCAATATCTAAATCCATGATCCATATCCTGGCCTTGGGGTAAATGCATTACATGAGTAGGTCGAAGTTCCCCCAATAGCTCGTACATCTTTTTCTTGCCATCACAGGTTGTTTCCCCCACTATTAAGTCAGCAAAATAAAAATATGGACATGTTTCCGACACTGCAAAGCCATAGCTGGACTTTATAAGTGGACAAAGATTCTTGGGTAAATGCTGCTCAGCATGATGTATGGGTACATCTGATGTACCACATAAGCTAACAGCTACTGCTCCTGCAGCATGAATCAGTTCAATAGGTGTATATGTACAAAAGACTCCTACAACGGGAGTTCCATTTTCTTTTAATGCTTTTACTTTTAAAAATCCCTCTCTTCTTGCCTCTTCATAGCTTTCAAAATTCTCTGGTAGCTTCAACATATATTTCACTCCTTTAACAATCAATCATTCATACTATTATATAAAAATTGCTATATGTTTATCAAATCAGTTATATCTATAGTAAATATATTGATATCAAGGAAATTAATATTGTTAAAATAAGTTTGGAAATCGGTGCCAGGCACCGATTTCCAAACTTATTGGTTGTATTTCATATGGATAAGTTGCCCCTTATTTCTTATTAGCTGAATTTCAGCTAATATGCTTAAGGCAATGTCCTCAGGGCTTCCTCCTGATATTTTGAGACCTATAGGTGCATAAACTCTATCTATACTTTCTTGAGATATCCCTTTTTCTCTCAAGTTCTTCATCATAGTTATTATCTTTTTCTTAGATCCCATAGCACCAATATATTTGGCGTCACTATATATTACAGATTCTAGAGCATCTTGATCGTAGGCATGACCTCTAGTTGCTATTACAATATAAGAATTTTCATCTATGGGATATTTCCCTATCTTCTCCTTTACATCTCCTAGGACTAATTCATGGGCCAATGGAAACCTTTCCTCATTTAAAAATTCTTCCCTATCTTCAAAGATTACTATATTAAATCCTAGTAGTGCTGCAAATTGATATATTGCATATGCTACATGACCTCCACCTGCTATTAACAGCTTTGGTTTTTGTTTATATACATCTATAAATATATCTACTTCCCCTCCGCATATCATTTCTACTCCATTTGTATTTAAAGGAAGATTTACACTATAGGTTTTTCCCTCTTTTATGGCTTCAAGACACAATTCTATAACTCTCTTCTCTAGCTTACCACCACCAATGGTTCCATGAATTGATCCATCTTCTAATACAGCCATTATAGTTCCTTCTCTTCTTGGAGCAGAACCTTCAGCCCTTGTAATAGTTGCTATAGCCAATTCTTTTCCATCTTCAATATCCTTCAAAGCCTTTTTCATTACATATAAATCTGGCATCCTATATTCCCCTTTCATTTCTTAAATATTGTATAGCTTCTAAAACACCACCAGCAACCGCCCTTGCCTTATCTGAAATAGTAAAGGCATAATCCCTTATACCTCTGGGATCAATATCTCCGATTTTTGTTCCCTCTGGCACATATAATCCTTCTCTTATAAGCCCTCTAAGTATGCCTGATATTTTAGCTTCAATAGCTGCATCCCCTACCTGACAAACTATCTCTCCCTTATTTACAGTATCTCCAATATTAAAAAATGATTTTACTTTACCTTCCTTTGGAGACCTAATTATCCGCTCTTCGGTATAGCCCATAGTTTCCCCTGGTATCCCTGTATTTTTGGCAGCTTGTCCTTGATATATAACCTTACCTAAATAATGTCCTCGTTTACTCTCTACTACTAAATCCACATCTAATTCTGCTTCGAACCCTGGCCCAACTCCTATTGTAATTGGGGCCATACTCCTATTAGTTCCTAAGTTTCTTTTAGCAATAATTGCATCTACTACAGCCAAAGGCTTAATCTCCCTAATAATATTTCCAGTTTTATCTATATATACAGGAATTGTATTTCTATTAATTGCCTCTTTAATCTCTTTTATACTATTTGATAATACAGCCCTAACCCCTTCAACTGTTGTCTCTCCCGTATAAATAGCTTCGCTAAAGGACACCCTTCTCCTAATGGCTAAAGGTTTCTCTATTTCTAGAATTATTATTTTATAACCTGCTTTAAATAGCCTATGGGCTATGCCAGTGGCTAAATCACCGCCACCTCTTATAACTATGGTATTCAACACATCACCCCGTTATCTCAATAATTTCTATAAAATATGTAATTAAATTATATTATATTAAATATAACAATACTATGGATAAACACAACAATACTATAATAAGTTTGGATTTCGGTGCCAGGCACCAAAATCCAAACTTATTGCAGTAATATTATTTTGTTAGTAAATTGTAATATAAATTTCACTTCTTTAGGTAATCATTATGATATAATCTATTTATTAAACTAAAGACTTAAACGGGAGGTAAATATGAAAACAAATATATATGTTTTATGCGGTGGAAAATCTGTAGAGCACGAAGTATCATTGAAATCTGCTTCAGCTATAATTAATGCAATAGATAGAGATAAATATAATGTTTACCCTATTTATATCACCAATGAAGGTATATGGTGTAATTTAGGACTTTTAGAGGAGAAAATCAATAGCCCTGATGAATTAAGGCGTGATAGCACATATACAGTTGCTTCTTCCATAGGAGAGTTTCTAACTAAAGTCCTTAAGGACAATGAAAAGAATCTAGTTATTCCAGCCCTTCATGGCCCTAATGGAGAAGATGGTACTATTCAAGGACTTTTAGAATTACTAGATATTCCCTATGTGGGAAATGAAGTTTTATCCTCTGCTGTAGCCATGGATAAATCCGTGACTAAGGATTTGTTTGCAAAATATAATATACCCCAGGTTAAATATTCCTCCTTTAGGTTACATAATTGGAAGGATAATGAGGATGAATGTTATAACTTGGTTGAAGATGAAGTTGGTTATCCTTGCTATGTGAAGCCTTCCAATGGTGGCTCTAGCGTTGGTATTAGCAGGGCTGAAAACAGAGAAGAACTTAAAGCTTCTTTCAAGGAAGCATTCCTTTATGACCGTAAAATAATCGTTGAAGAAGAAGCCATAGCCCGTGAAATGCAAATATCAGTAGTCGGTAATAATAATCCAAAGGCTTCTGTCCCAGGGGAATTTATTATGGAAAGGTCATTCTTTGACTATAATGCCAAATATATAGACGGTAAGCTAATACCTGTAATACCTGCAAATTTGACTCCAGAAGTTACCCTCAAGGTTCGTGAAACAGCTGAAAGAGCCTTTAGAATACTAAATTGTCATGGTCTTGCTAGGGTAGATATATTTGTTACAGATGATAACGAAATATTTGTTAATGAAGTAAATACCATGCCTGGTTTTACAGCTGTAAGTATGACTCCTGTTTTATGGGGTGCTACTGACGGCACTAGTTATGCAGAATTAATCGAAAGATTAATATCATTAGCCTTGGAAAGGTATGATGAAAAAAAAGCCATTATAAATAAGAGGTGAGATCTTTGATTAGAAGAAATTTGAAGGAAATCCAAAAGATGTGTGGCGGATCTGGACTATCAGATAAGTTTGAAGAACTTGTCATTGAAGGCGTATCTACAGATTCTAGAAATATAACTGTTGATCAACTATTCATACCATTAGTGGGAGAAAGCTTCAATGGTCATGATTTTGTATCCATGGCCATAGGAAAAGGAGCCATTGCAACACTATGGAATAAAAACGAACCAAAACCTAACAATGATTTTCCATTTATATTAGTAGATGATACTACTTCTGCCTTACAAGAGTTGGCAAAATCCTATCGTAAAGAGCTGAATACAAAGGTTATAGGAATTACAGGAAGTAATGGGAAGACATCCACTAAGGATATATTGGCAAGTCTTTTAAAAACTCAATATAAAACTCATAAAACTATAGCTAATTTTAATAATTATATCGGATTACCCTTAACAATCTTATCCATGGCAGAGGATGTAGAAATGGCTGTATTAGAGATGGGGATGGATAATTTTGGACAAATTGAATTACTAACTTCAATTGCTAGTCCAAATGCTGCAATAATCACTAATATAGGGGAAGCTCACTTAGAAGGTCTAAAAACTAAGGAAAATATTGCAAAGGCAAAATTGGAAATATTAAAGGGACTTAAACCCAATGATTTGTTCTTATATTATGGAGATGATACTACTTTAAAGAAAACAATAGATAATTCATCTATTAACTACAATGTTAAAACCTATGGAATGGAAGAATCCAATGACTATCAAACAGAAGTATTATTTGTCAATGAAATAGGAGACTCCTTTAATATAAAGAAACCTCTAGATAAAGAGTTTTTCATAAATATGCTAGGTGAGCATCAAGTACTTAATGCTACTGCTGCAATAGCCGTAGCACAATATTTTGGTATAAGCCTAGAAAATATAGAAAAAGGATTATTATCCATAGAGAAAACAGGAATGAGGAATGAATTGATTCATGCAAATGGGTTCAGTATATTAAATGATTCATATAAGTCAAATCCTTCATCTGTATTAGCAGCCTTAAATACCATGTCTACAATGACAGACTACGTTCAAAAGATTGCCGTGCTTGGAGATATGCAGGGTTTAGGAGAAGAAGAAATAAATATGCACAAAGAAATTGGACTTAAAATCAACCCAGATGAAATAGACTATGTCTTTACCTTTGGCCCATTATCCCGACACATTGCAGAAACTGCAAAAATAAACTTAGGTAAAGATAGGGTAGCATCCTTTGATAACAAACCAGAATTGATTGCAAAAATTAAAGAAGTTATGAAACCCAATGCCTTAATCCTGACAAAGGCCTCCAGAGCATTGGCTATGGAAGAAGTTGTAGAAAGTTTAATTAGTTAAATGAAATAAGTTTGGAATTCGGTGCCAGGCACCGAATTCCAAACTTATTATATAATTTCTATTAAATCTCCCTCTTTTACTACTCCACCTTTTAGGATTTTGGTGAATATTCCTTCCTTTGGCATTACACATTTTCCCACTTTCTGGGCAATCTCGCATCCTGTGTGACATTCCTTACCTATTTGAGTCACTTCTTGGATTGTCTCCCCAATTACAAGTTTTGTTCCTATGGGAAGTTCATATAAGACTAATCCCTCAGTTGTTATGTTCTCTGCAAATATTCCAGGAACTAGACCCTCTACCCCTTCATTCTCCATCTTAACAAAACTCTCTATTCCTAATAAGCTTACCTGTCTATGCCAATTACCAGAATGAGCATCATTTTCTAGACCATGGTCTTCAATAAATATCCCCTCTTCTATCGGCTTCTTAATTACACCCTTTTTATCAGAGGTATTTATTGAAAGTACTTTCCCTTTTTTCGCCTTACTCATGTAAAACTCTCCTGATTTTCCACCAGTTTTTCTTATGAGTCTTACATCTTCAATGATCATTTCTTTATCAACTGCTTTACACATATCATATATGGTAAGACAGGCTACAGTTACAGCTGTTAGAGCTTCCATCTCTACTCCTGTTCTACCTATTGTTTTCATTTCTGCTTCTATTTCAATTCCGTCTTCTCGAAAATCAAATCTGATATCAGAACCTGTTAACAATAGCTGGTGGCACATGGGTATCAATTCACTTGTCTTCTTACCTCCCATTATCCCAGCTACTTGTGCAACTGAAAGAACATCCCCTTTACTTATAAGTCCTTCTTTGACCTTATCAAGGGTTTCCCTCTTCATCCTTATTTTTCCTCTTGCAATAGCCATTCGCTTAGTATCTTCTTTTTCACCAATTTCTACCATATGTGCCCTTCCATGTTCATTAAAATGAGTGAATTCCATGTTTTATCCCCCTATTTGATTCATATTTCTAGTAATATATTTTCCATCTTCTAAATGATGAGATTCTTCTTTTTTATCAATGGATTTGATTATTAATTCCTTTATATCTTCCTTATTTCTTAAGGCAGTACCTATATCTATTTCCATATTTGAATGTAAACATAGTTTAAGATTTCCCTTTGATGTTAATCTAACTCTATTGCAATTCTCACAGAACTTACAAGATATGGGATTTATTATCCCAACCTTGCCTTTTCCATTAGGTAATTTATAGTAGGCTGCTGGTGAAGATATATCCTCCCTTGGTACTGATACTAAGTCTTTAGCCTTGTCCAATATTAAGTTATTGGAGACAAAATTTTCCTTAGCCCACCTAGATGCTTCACCTATGGGCATTAGTTCAATAAACCTTAAGTCTATATCTTCCTTTTCAGTTATTCTTACTAAGGATTCTATTTCATCATCATTAAAGCCACCTATTAACACTGTATTGATTTTAATTGGCCCTAATCCTACTCTCTTTGCTTCTTCTATACCTTCAAGGACATCACTAAGCTTGCCGCCCCTAGTTATTTCTTTATATTTCTCACTAACTAAAGTATCCAGACTAATATTCACCCTTTTTAATCCTGCTGTCTTTAGGTCCTTTGCATATTTCTTTAAAAGTAATCCGTTGGTAGTCATGGCTATATCCTTGACACCTTCCAATTTGGATACTTTTGATATTAAGTCAACTATACCTTTACGTACTAGAGGCTCTCCTCCAGTGAATCTTATCTTGTTTATACCTAACTCTACAAACACTTTTGTTATCTCATATATCTCTTCTAATGTCAATATATCGTCGTGAGAAAACTTAGAAACTCCCTTTTCGGGCATGCAGTACTTACATCTTAAATTACACCTATCTGTCACTGAAATTCTAAGATAATTTATTTCTCTTCCAAAAGAATCCTTCATTTAATCACCTTTTCTTTATTCTACTTATGTATCTGTCCTACAAAAGACTTAATTTTTGATAAACATATAATAGAGTTTAGGTATTTTATATTAATATTACTAATAATTACATTATACACTTATTCTACAAAATAAGGCAAAAATAAAATAAAAAAGGACTTTTTATCTAATATTTCTCCTTCACCTCTAACTATTTTTTCCTAATTTATATGACTTCACGATAACACCTAACTAAGATTTCCGAATTATATATTATCTAAATCATATAAATTAATATATTACTATTTTATATGAGGTGATTTCTTGAGTAAAGACAGATTTATCTATGGATCAATCGTGATGATTTTTATGAACTTTTTTACTAAAATTATTGGATTTGCCTATGATGTTTTACTATCAAATCTTTTGGGTGCAGAGGCAATGGGATTGTTTCAAATTGCAATGTCTACTCTTATGACTTTCTTAATTATAACTAGCTCTGGAATTCCAACTTGTGTCACTAAACTGGTGGCAGAACAAAATTCTAAAAAAAATAAATTTAATGTGGAAAGCATTTACAAGACTGCTATATTATTGAATCTTTCTATCTCCATTGCACTTGGGATTATTCTTTTATTGTCTGGGGAATTTATATCAATTAAAATACTTAAGAATAAAGATATG
The DNA here is from genome assembly GCA_964539425.1 of uncultured Tissierellaceae bacterium. Lineage (GTDB taxonomy): Bacteria > Bacillota > Clostridia > Tissierellales > Tissierellaceae > JAVKTS01. Next base: position 20,664 of record CAZIII010000009.1, read on the forward strand.
TTAATTGGTGTATATCTTTTATTCCCTTCCCTCATTATTCTTTCACTGAGCACTATATTAAAATCATTTTTTTATGGTATGAAAAATGTCATAACCCCAAGTATTGCTCAAATAATAGAGCATTCTACTAGGTTTATAATTATAATAGGAATGATTTACTATATACGCCCTGTAAATCCAATCTATGGGGCTATGATTGCCATTTTTGGTATTGGCATTGGAGAGTTCTTCGACCTAATATGGTCTCTCTTTGCTAAGAGGCGGTTATATAAGAATAAGTCCAATAGCTTATTTAAAGATCAAAGTGGGAACTCTTATTTAACAAGGCTTCTACTTATGTCATTACCTTTAACCATCTCTGGATTTTTTAATGTTATCTTAAGATTCTCCAATACAATCCTAATCCCTAGTCGACTTATTTCTGCTGGATATACTAGTAGTGAGTCCGTAGCAACTTTTGGTAGAATTATGGGAATGACTATGCCCTTGGTTCATCTACCATTTATAGTTACATCTGCTTTGGTAATCAATTTAATTCCTAGTTTATCCCAACAAGTTCTTTCGAAGAGATATAAGGACATTAAATCTGATATACAACTTTCATTAAAGGCAACTTTATTAGTATCAATTCCTCTGACCCTAATATATGTGACCCTTTCTAAAACTTTAGCTATCTTTTTATATAAAGACCCCTTGGTATCCGACTTCATACATATAATGGGTTATGGTACAGTACTTATGGCTTTACAACATAATCTTTCAGGTATACTCTATGGATTAAACAAACAGGTAAGAGCTACTATTAATAGACTTATTGGAATGATTATTCAAGTAATTATTATATGTCTTCTTGTGGGGAATCCACAATTTGGAATCAATGGATTTTTTATTTCCTATTATTCCTCTGCCATAATAATTTTGATATTGGATATTTTCACTATGAAAAAATCAATTAAATTAAGGCTTAACTATTTGGATATCCTAGGTAAGCCCTTACTTGCTTCCGCCTTTATGCTTCTATTTATTTACATTACTACTTATGACTTTGGAAATCTGCAAAATAATACTCCTTTGGCCTTTATATCTAGTTTATTTGTAGGTGCTTTATCTTATATATTCATCCTTGTGGTCACTAAAGCAATACCTAAGAATTTTTTTGGAAAATTGTTTAAATCTAATTAATTGCAACCCTTAATCAAATATTAAACTTAGCCTCCACCTACTGGTGGGAACAAGGACAGAATATCTCCATCTGAAAGTTGTCTACTGCTGTCACCATCTATACCATTGAGCAGCATTATACTTACTTCTTTTTCATCTATTTTTAGCATTTCAATTACCTTTAATATTGTAATTGAATTAGGAAACTCAAGAAAATATTTTTTCTCCCTACCTTCTCTAAAGGTTGCAAAAAGCCTTACTTCAATTTTAATCACAATATCACCTCCAAAGTATAAATAATATAGGCTCTTTTCAGAGCCTATATTTTATGCCATTTCTTTGGCTATATATCTTTTATACTCCTCTAAACCTAGTCTCTCCAGTGTTTCTTCTGTAGGCACTCCATTTTCATCCCAGCCTCTAACAGTATAATATTCTGGTAAAAGTTCTTTTAGTTGATGTACATGGCCTTTAGATGGTCCATTTACCACTGGGTCTTCTAGTAATCTCTTAGGAAGTTTATCTTGTGAACTATCTATGCCTTCCCTTAAATTAAATAGTTTTTCCAAATTCCAAATCCTTTCTCCTGCTTCTAATAAAGTTTCATTAGTATATATGTCCCCTACTACTGCATTATACATATCTACATAATCTGGCAATCCGAGGCCAAAGGTACTAAATACACAAAGACCAATGGAATCTATTACAGCAGTTAAATCTAAGAATATCTTAGTATAAGCAGCTTTTCCTTCTAGTGAGAATCTATCTAACTTTTCAGGATATCCTAAAATTTCAGGACTTATCATATATCCTTTTATATGGCAACCGCCTCTATTGTTTACAGCATAGCTAAGACCATGACCTTGTATTCCTCTAGGATCATATGCTGGTAATTCTTGTTTCTTTACTGACATGGATAATTCCGGTGCTCCTAATGCTTCTGCAAGCCTATAGGATCCTTCTGAAAGTCTAGCTCCGAAACCTTCCCTTAATCCCATTTTCTTAGTCCAACCTACAACAGCTTCTTTATCACCCCATTTTAAGCTAAGTCCATCAGCTGCTATATCTTCATCTTTAATATATCCCTTTTCATAAAGCTCCATAGCTGCTGCAATAGTTGTACCTGTTGAAATAGTATCTAGACCATATTCATTACAAAGCATATTTGCCTCATTAATTGCATCTAAATCATACACATTACAGTCTGCACCAAAAGCCCATATAGTTTCATACTCTGGTCCTCCAACTACAGTTCCATCTGCTAGTTTTACAACTCTACCACAAGCTATTGGACACCTATAGCAAGCAGACTTCCTAACTAAATGATGTTCTGCCAATGATTCTCCTGATATTGCATCGGCCTTATCTGTATATGACTCTTGGAAGTTCTTAACTGGCAATACACCAGATTCATTTATTATATTGACCAATACAGCACTACCATAGGATGGAAGTCCTCCACCTGCAACTGGATCATCCCTTAATATTTTAACCTTTGCCTGTGATACCTCTTGTGTCTTCGATTCATCAAATAGACTTACTTTATTTGTACCCTTTACTGCTATTGCCTTTAGGTTCTTTGAACCCATTACAGCGCCAACTCCACCACGTCCAGCTGCTCTGTCCACATCATTCATTATAGCGGATATAAGGGATAGTCTTTCTCCTGCTGGTCCTATGGCTAAAGTCTTGCATCCTTCAAATTCATTTTGTAATATCTCAGTAGTTTCAGATACAGTCTTCCCCCATATATGTTCAGCATCTCTTATTTCAATCACATCATCATTTATAAATAAGTACACCGGTTTATCTGCTTTGCCCTCAAAGATTACTAAATCATGACCTGTAGCCTTAAATTGAGGTCCCCATTGTCCACCTGAATTAGCTATTGCAATAGTACCTGTTAAAGGTGATTTAGTGATTGCCATAAATCTACCTGAAGTAGGGAGTGGTGCACCTGTTAATCCTCCAGAAGCTATTATTAGCTTGTTTTCAGGACTAAAGGGATCTACATTCACTGGCACTTCATCCATCATAATCTTAACTCCCAGTCCCCTAGATCCAAGATATTTCTTAGCTACTTCTAAATCTAAATCTTCCAGCTTCCATGTTCTGTCAGTAAGGTTTACTCTCAATACTTTACCCATGTAACCATACATAATAAATCCCCCTTTATTTGAATAATAAGTTAATTTATAATAAATATATAACGAATATCTTCTTATTAATAATGCAAAATAAATGCCAACGGTCAGCCCCTTGAAAATAGTATCTTTTCAAAAGACTGACCGCCTAAAGGTTCCATTATGATACAATTACCTCCGGTCTATTTTAGACCATTGCTCCATATCGGAACGCTCGATATTGTACTTTTCTATTTTTCTATATAAGGTATTTCTTCCTATTCCTAAATTCTTAGCAGCTTCAGTTATGTTTCCCTTATTAATTTCTAGTACATTTAAAATATGATTTTTTTCCATAGTTTCTAGGGATAAATCATTAAATAGATTTCTTTGAGATACTATTTCTCGTGTTTCATTCTTGGCTAATATTTCAATGGGCACATACTCCAAGTTTATTATAAGCTCTACAAGATTTTCTAATTCTCTTACATTTCCTGGCCAAGAATAATTCATTAATATATCCATATATTCCTTTGTGATTAGGACTTCTTTTTTATTCAACCTCTTGGATATCTTTCCCATAAAATATTCTACTAACAAAGGTATATCTTCAATCCTTTCTCGAAGTGGTAAAATAGTCATTGGTAAAACATTCAATCTATAAAATAAATCATCTCTAAAGTTCCCCTTTGCTACTTCTTCTCTTAAATCCTTGTTGCTTGCAGCAATAATTCTCACATCAACTGCTATTGGGTCTCCAGACCCTATTCTAGAAACTACTCCTTCTTCAATTACTCTCAAAAGCCGAGTCTGTAATTCCAGAGGCATTTCACCGATTTCATCTAGAAATATTGTACCTTTATGAGCTATTTCAAATTTACCAGGTTGTCCAGTCTTTTTAGCCCCTGTAAATGCTCCTTCTACATATCCAAATAGTTCAGATTCTATTAAACTTTTTGGTATAGCTGCAGAATTAATCGCTATAAAAGACTCATCTTTTCTATTGCTATAATTGTGTATTGATTGAGCAAAAACTTCTTTTCCTGTCCCGGTTTCTCCCATAATAAGTACTGTAGACTTAGAATCAGCTATCTTTTTAGCAAATTCAATTAATTTTAGGAAGTTTTTGTCCATGGATATAATCTTGTTAAAGGTGTAAATAGCACGGCCACTTACTATATCATTCCCTAGCTTTCTTTCTTTTTTTACATCCTTAAATATATAAATGATGTCTTTGATCCTTTTGTTAGAATCAAATATCGGATACGCAGATAAAATGAATCTAATTTTATTGGTTCTTGCTTTTACATATACTTCTTCCTCTATATAGCCATTTGATAGTACTATATTTTTAATCTTATTATATCCTTCAAAGATATTTGATATGGATTGGGTCAGCAATTCATCTTTTCCATATCCAAACATATCTAATAGTTTATTATTTGCATATGTAACATAGCCATCGGTATTAGAAATGGCTATGCCTAAAGGTATATTTTCTATAAGACTATTTATATATTCATCTGAACCCAACTATATCACCTCTATGATATCCTTCATTAAATTAAGATTATTTGTCCAGTATTTTTAAACTCATATCCACCTAAAGACTTTACTCTATCTTCAAATTCCTTAGATCTTAGTACTTCAATAAATGTTTTTATCATTGTATCTGATAAAAGTTTCTCTGGAACTAAAAAGTCATAATCCTCGAAAGTAATATCTACAAAATCCAAATCAAGTGCTTTAGCAGCAGAATATATTCCAAGCCCAGTGGTTGCAGTACCAGTCTTAACAGATGTGGCAACAGCCATATGTGTAGTCATTTCTCTTTCATAACCCTTCACACTCTCAACATCAATACCATCAAGTTTCAAATGATAGTCCAACAATATTCTAGTTCCTGCACCCCTTTGTCTGTTTATATAAGATACGTCTTCTCTTTTTAAGTCTTTAAAGTTCCTAATATTCTTTGGATTTCCCTTCTCTACTATAAATCCTTGTTGCCTTTTTACTCCTTTTATAATAGACATTTTTTCATCTTTAAAATATTTTCTTACATAAGAAACATTATATTCTCCAGTTTCTTCATCCAGCAAATGAATTGGGGCAATATGACATTCCCCTCGTTTCATAGATAGGATTCCACCCATACTACCTACATGTCCTGATGTTAATGGAATTATATCACTCAATATATCCATGATTAAATCATGACTTCCTATGGACATTATAGTCCCTTTTATATCTGCTAGGGATTTTAAGAGTTCCACATTTATAGTATTTCCTGCATCTATTCCCTCAACATTTTGGGGTATAATTCCTATTCCATCTGCTTTTACCATAGACATGGTGACTCCAGCACCACTGGACAGGGGTGTAGCTATTAGTTTGTTATCTACATACCCAAGATTTACCCTTACTAATTCTTTGTTCTTCAGAGATGAAACTATCCTCTTTGAAACTGTAGCCTGGACCAAATCTTCCTTGCTATCTCTTAATCCGATATATTTCTTAATCAATGGAACAACAAAAGAATCAAATACCAAATATGCAGAAACAGGATACCCTGGTATTCCAATAACTGGTTTCCCATTTATAATACCTAATATAGTTGGTTTTCCTGGCTTCATAGCTATTCCATGTACTAATACTTCCCCAAGTTCTCTTATTAATTTAACCGTATAATCTGTAGTTCCAGCAGAAGATCCTGCATTTATTAGGAGTATATCATTTTCTTCTACCCCTTTTAAAATAGCTTTTTTTAATAGTTCATAATCATCTTTGTGAGGATGATATCTATTGGGAGTTCCTCCAGTTTTAAGTACAGCGGCTTCAAAAACCCTAGAGTTTGAGTCAATTATCTTTCCATCTTTCAAATCTCTGATTTCTTCAATAATTTCCGTTCCCGTTGGGAGTATACCAACTCTAGGTTTCTTATAGACTTTAAGTGTTTCTATTCCTCCTGAGATTAATGCTCCAATATCTATGGGTCTTACAGTATGCCCTGATGGAATAATCATTTCTGTAGCTACTATATCTTCCCCAATCTGCCTAACATGCTGCCAAGGGTGAGCCGATTTCAATATTTGAATATTTCCATCACCGCAATCTATTACATCTTCTATTATAATCACTGAATCATAAGGTTCTTTTATTTGATTTCCCGTATTTATATAAATAAAATCTTTATCTATTTTTAAAGTCAATGGATTTGATTCCATTGCACCTATAGTATTAGATGCTTTTACTGCAATTCCATCCATGGCTGCAGCATTATAGTTTGGTGATGAAACTTTTGCAGTAACCGCCTCAATAGTCACCCTATCTAATGAATCTATAACCTTAACTTCCTCATTTTTAGGCATTATATTAAGTTTCTCATAGTACATCTTCTTAGCTAATTCCACATCTATATTATCAATATAAGTATTTCTCTCCACTTTATTTTCCTCCCTTGAGAATTGAGTTCATAGTGAATAATTCTTAAAAGTTCAAAGATCTCATGTTATAATTTTTTACTCCTCACTAGTAACTTTTCACTATAAAAGATATACTTCTCTTTCTTCTCCTTTATATATACCCTCTTCGTGAATCTCTATAACAATATAACCTTGTGATTCTGATAATAAGCTGATCATCCCAGACTTACCAAATGTAGGTGTCGCATAAAGCTTTCCATCTATTTCCTTGAGCTTAACCATCTGATATGTGGTCCTTCCTGGTGCTGATGGAAAATTAAAGTCCATAGTAGCATTTACCCTAGGGGTAATACTATCTACTCCCAGTTTTTCATTAATAAAATATTCTAGAAATGCCTTAAATACTATAATTGAAGAAACAGGATGCCCAGGCAATCCAAAAATCAACTTACCTTTCCCTTCACCCATTATAGTAGGTTTTCCAGGTTTTATGGATACTCCATGAACAAAAACGCCATTCCCATTAAATGAATCTATTACTTTGTGAGTATAATCCCTTGTCCCCACAGAACTTCCTCCTGAAATCATCACTATATCTGAGGTATCCAGGGCCTTTTCCACTTCATCTCTCAATAGGTTGTAATCATCTTTTACAATGCTATTGCCTACAAGTTCTCCACCAATTCTTTCTATTAAAGCATAAAGTGCATATGAATTAATGTCTCTTACTTTACCCATGGTTAGTTTTTCGTCTATTCCTATGATTTCATCTCCAGTAGATATACAATAAAATCTAGGTTTTTTATATACCATAAAACTAGATACTCCTAATGCTGCTAAAACGCCTACCACCTCTGGAGTTATTTTTCTTCCCTTCTTCAGAGCCAATGCATTCGCTTCTATATCTTCACCCTTGTGAATAATATTTTCATCTTGAGATATAGGCTTATATATTAATACAGTATTTTCATCCATCTTTTCTGTATTTTCAATCATAATCATTCCATCTGCACCCTGAGGAATCATCCCACCAGTAGGAACATAAACAGCTTCTCCTGATTTAATAGAAAAATTTGTTTCCTCTCCCATCATTACTTCTCCTAAGACAGTTAAGATACTAGGGATTGAATCAGTTGCCCCATGGCTGTCAGATACTTTGATAGCATATCCATCTACAGTGGAACGATTGAACTCTGGTACATTTATATCTGAATATATATCCTCTGCCAGTACTCTACCTCTGGATTTTAATATATTAACTTCTTCTGTATCAAATTTATAATCTCTAAAATTATCCATAAGTAATCTCTTTCCCTCTTCTACTGATACTACCTTGAAAAAGTCCATATAAACCTCCATATTTTAATATTTCTTATTCATTTATATATTTTGCCTTAATTTCATTATGTTTTTTCTCACCTAATTTATAGAGTTCTTCCTCTTCTTTGCTAGTTGGAACTAATTGTGGAACCTTAGTAGGTTTACCATCTACTAGGTGTACCATGGTAAAAAATGCAGTAAGTGCAGTCTCAGGTTGAGAATAATTTTCCACATCATGCACCACAACATTGACCATTATCTCCATAGAAGATCTGCCCACATAGGCAAGTTGAGCTATACAGGTAACGATATTTCCGATATTAACTGGCTTATGAAATACAATTTCATCCACTCTGGCAGTAACTACCATTCCCTTTGCATGCTTAAAAGCTGCTATACCTGCAATATTATCCATAATCTTCATTAGTTCTCCGCCATGAATGCTTCCCTGAACATTTGCATACCTTGGCTCCATTATTAAAGAGGTTTCAGCCCTCGAAAAAGATATATTATTGTATATGTCGTTGTATAAATTAATTGTCATTTTAACCTCCACTTATT
>CAZIII010000009.1:29350-32349 GCA_964539425.1 uncultured Tissierellaceae bacterium
CACTTATTCTATTTTCTGAATTAAATATTATTTAAATCAAATAAATATCTTTAAATTCATATGAATCTGTCTTTTGAGAAGAAATAGCTTTATTTATGGATTAATGGGGAATAGATATTTTCTCTATCTCCATATTCTTACAATCAATTAATATTAGCTCATCCTCTAAACTTTCATTAAATAAATACCTTAACAACAGATTCACTTGAAAAGATGCTATTACCATACAAGTTAAAACTAAATTTCCTAATGATTCATCATCATTTTTAGTCATCCCATATATCTTGGAAAATATTCTTTTATTGGGCCTTGAAATAGCTACTTGTCCATAATATCCCCTAATAGCACCATGTATCAAAGGAAGGTTAAGTTTTTCACACAAAGATTCAAGTTGAAATCTTCCTTCTATTGAATCCAAACAATCTATAACTATATCCACTCCATTTATCATTTCAATACTATTTTGATCAAGCTTGGAATTAAATACTTTAGCTTTTATGTTGGGATCAATTTTTAATATTCTTTTTAATCCTTCCTCTGCTTTACTCTTCCCTAGGTTATCCTTTGTAGATAATAATTGTCTATTTAAATTAGTGATTTCAAAAACATCTTTATCTATTAAATGAAACTTTCTTATACCTATTCTAGCTAATCCTTCTAAGACATATCCACCTAATCCACCTAGTCCTACGATGGCAACTCTCGTATTTCCTATGACTTTTTGTTGTTCTTCTGATATGGATGAATAATTTCTTACATACCTCTCCATTTTATCCCTCCTAACACAAAAGTAATTGGAATAATTTCTATTTTAAGCCAAGCATGGTACTTTACATTTCAATTATATTGTCAACAAGTCTTATATCTTGTTCCATATTATGTGTTACTATAATCACTGTTCCTCTTGTTTCTTCAGTGAACTTTGGAAGCAAGAAATCTAGCAGTCCTGAGTCTTGAGTAGATGTTGTAGTGGATAGGATAATTAATCCCTTTGTTTTTGGTGCAAATGCAGCTGTAGTGATGAAGCAGTAGGGACTGTCCCTGTTGCTTCAGTATTTAGCTCTATTTCGGATTTTAATATACTTGTTTTTATATTGTTTTGCCTTATTTATATAAGGTTCTCCCTTCAGTACCAGTTGTATTTCCAAGACATCCGATATGTTTCAATTCATGACATCATTATCATTTGTAAAGACTTCGATTGGCTTATCTAATTGTAAAATAAACGGATATACTTGTTCATCATTATCTGGATCTTCACCATGTGGTGGTGGTCCATAATGAAGCCTAGTAATTAGTGTACCTTCAATTGTTGAAATACTTGGCTCAAAATAATATTCCTTAACATCCTCTGTATCTATTCCCTTTTCTAAATTACTGTTTTTTCATTTACTTTGCTTAGGTGCAAATATTCACTTGCTATTGCGGGTACATAGAATATCCCAATATCTTTAATTCATTTCTTCTGGCCAATCTCTCAATGATGGTATTGTTATATTCATCGGAATTAGCCGAATCTATAAGTTGCTTATAGGAATCCCCTTCCTCAAGTCACGGTACCAACATCATCTCCATCATTTAAATCAGATGTATCATAAGATAACATGGTTATTCCCCCTCGTATTACCCTTTTCTTATATTGGCGAGAATATAAAAAGTATTTTTACCCCTACCAATTCTTTTAATAATATCCTTTTCAATTAGTCCGTTTAAAATCTTAACTGAGAAGGTCTTTTTTAAACTAAGTAGATTTTCTACTTGAATCCTATTAATTGAATTATTCTCTAAAATATATTTAACCACTATCTCCTCTTCCTTTGATAGTTCGTTCATTGGTTCGTTCATTGGTTCGTTCAATCGTTCATTTCTTTTATCATCAATATATATATTGGGTAATATAACCGTTATGGTATTTTGAGCTATTAGAAACTCAGGCTTCACTTTATAGTCTTTGTAGTATTCTCGTATTCTTCTTATACCAGTTGCTAATCGTTCAATGATTCCTAGCCTTAGAAACATATCAGCTATTATCTTGTTTCTTGGTACAGATATTCTTCCATCTATATATTCTTCTTCAGTTATTCCTATTGGAAGCCCACCTGGTGAAATAACTTCGATTCTATCATCATATATTTCAATCCTAGAATCAGTTTCAATTACATAATTTCTGTGAACGATACAGTTGGCTAAGGCTTCCCTATATGCAACAAATGGTACTTCCTCTATGGTCTTTCTATAAGCACCCTTTATTATCTCCGATGTATTAATATGCTTATAATAAAATTCAATTGATTTATCAAAAACCTCTAATAGAGATATATTCTTTAGCATTAATCTATCTTTTATATTAGATACTGAATTGCCCTCAAACCTAATCAAAGATATGCCTGAAGCATTTAATGGATTATTGTCTGATAGCAATGCAGCTGCATTGGTGAATTTTTCATTCTTTATCAAGCCTAATGTCTTTAATATATCCTTAGATATAATTCCTAAGTTTAGTTTATCCCTTAGTTTTTTGTTTAGATATTCAAATTCGAGATCATAACCTTTAAATATTAGTTCGTCATATCCCTGATTCCTTCCTTTTAATATCAATCCCTCATAATCATATCTATCCACAATAATTGTAGATGTATCCATTCTCTTGTATGCTTTATTATCGTATAAATAAGGGGTATTTTCCCCAGAATATACTTTTACGATTATTAATGTTCTGCCCCCTATTATTTCTTCATGGATTTCATAATATGGTCTCGGTATAATATTATCATTTATTGCATTTTCTAGATTTAGTTTCATCTGTACCGGATCATCCACTCCGATGATTTTAAAATCATTATCTATCCCTATAATTATCTCACCATCATGAAAATTAGAGAAAGCCGATACAGTTTTCAATATATTCTTTGTATATTCTCTTTTAAACTCAATCATTTTAGTTTCAGCTTCAAACACCCTAGACATAATATCACTCCTAAGAATAAAAGTGAACGATT
>CAZIII010000010.1:0-30555 GCA_964539425.1 uncultured Tissierellaceae bacterium
CATATCAACCATTAAATATGCTCCAACTTCATCTGCTATTTCTTTAAATTTTGCAAAATCTATTTGTCTTGGATATGCACTAGCACCTGCTACTATCATTTTAGGTTTTTCTCTCACAGCTATTTCTCTAACTTGATCATAGTCTATAGTTTCAGTATCTTTATCAACACCATAAGCTATAAAGTTAAAATAAGTACCAGATATATTAACTGGGCTACCATGAGTTAAATGACCACCTTGTGATAAGTTCATTCCTAATACCTTATCTCCAGGCTTTAATACTGCAAAATAAACACCTAAATTAGCATTTGAGCCTGAATGAGGTTGAACATTTGCATGGTCTGCTCCAAATATTTCTTTCAATCTGTTTCTTGCTAAATCTTCTACCATATCTACTACTTCACATCCGCCGTAGTATCTTTTACCTGGATATCCTTCAGCATATTTATTAGTAAGATAGCTTCCTGCAGCCTCCATAACTTGTGGGCTAACAAAATTTTCAGAAGCAATAAGCTCTATATGCTTTTTTTGTCTGTTTGTTTCCATGTCGATTAACTTCATTATTTCAGGATCATGTTTAGATAAATTTGTAAAATCCATATTCTTCTAACTCCTCTCATTTTTATAGTAGTTGTTTGATTAATATAAATTAAATATGCTATAATATCATATATATTAATCAAAACAATATAAAACTAATCATTTACATTATATAGATAATTTGTTATATTTACAAGAATATTAATCAAGGAAGTGAAAAGATGAATGATTCTGAATTTTGCGATAGAGAAGAAGTTAAAAAACTACTAGTTTTAGCTACCTTAGCAGGAAGAATAATGCTTAAAAGTGGGGCTGAAACATATAGAGTTGAAGATACTGTAATACGAATTTGTAAATCAAGAAAAAAGATTCAACACGTTGATGCATTTGTTATCCCTACAGGAATATTTATATCATTAGAATATAATGGAGAATTAATGTCCTATATAAAGAGAATAAAAACTATATCAATTAATTTAAATAAAATAGATTTGGTAAATAAATTCTCTAGAAATTTTGTTGCATCTGGAATGTCTATTGATAATGGATTAGATGAACTAAAAAGGATTAATAAGGTAAGTAGTTATTCTCTATTAACTAAAACTGCCTTCGGTAGTATGGCAGCAGCTTTTTTTTGTATTCTTTATGATGGAACTATTTTTGATTCTATAGCAAGTTACTTAGTTAGTTTTTTAGTTTTATCTTCATTAAATTTAATATCTAAATTTAAACTGCCTTTTTTTATCAATAATTTTGCGGGAGCTATCCTTGCTACTATACTAGCATCCTTATCTCTTAAAATTGGAATTGGTGAAAACCTTGACAAAATAATCATTGGTTCCATAATTCCTTTATTTACAGGTGTTGCTTTTACTAATTCTATAAGAGATACTATGTCAGGAGATTTTTTATCTGGGCTCTCAAGGGGTATGGAAGCTGTGTTTTCTACATTAGCCATAGCTATTGGAGTCGGAATAATACTTAATTTTTATTTGAAAGGAGTCATCTAGGTGGAAATATTAAAACAATTGTTAATATCATTCTTATCTACCATAGGTTTTTCAATGATGTTTAGTTCTCCAAAGGAGACTTTATTTCATACAGGTTTAGCTGGTGCTTCAGGCTGGCTATTATATTCCATAGCTACGAAATTATTTAATAGTGTTATTGTAGGTAGTTTTTTTGGTGCCCTAACAGTAGGGATACTTGGAGAAATATTTGCAAGGTTAAACAAAAAACCGGCAACCCTATATATCACCCCTGGAATAATTCCATTGGTGCCAGGTGCCGGAATGTATTATACTATGTTGGCTTTAATAGAAAATGATTTTTCTCAGGCTCTTAATAAAGGTGTGGAAACTTTCTTTATAAGTGCTGCAATATCAATTGGAATAATAATTTCTTCAGTTCTCTCTAAATCTATTAAAAGGGTAAGGCAAAAAGATTAGTTTTGCTTTGTGTATTTTAACATTGTATCCACTAGTTTATCTAGTGCTTCCTCTTTGCCATTGCCTTCTAATTGGTCCTTTAAACAATTCTTAATATAATTTTCAAGAATTAGACCACCTACGCTATTTAACGCTGCTCTTGCAGCTGAAACTTGAATTAGTATATCTCCACAAAACTTTTCTTCATCTACCATCTTTTGTATACCTTTAATCTGACCTTCTACCCGCCTTAACCTTTTAATAACAGCAGTTTTATCCGGCAAAACTCCCACTCCTTTAACTAAATAATTCTTGTTATCTTTATAGCGTTACTATCTTTTTTCCCTATTTTCTTATCTACAATCTTTACTATGAAATATCCTATAGCTAGAAATACTAAACCAATTAAAAAACTAATAGGTTCATGATTGCTTATTTCTGCTTTTTTTAGAATTGATGTACTAATGAGTATACTAAGAATTAATAATGTAAGAGGAATCATATACACTATCATAGTATACTTTAATATATTCTTAGTTTCACCTATGATCTCAACCATATCTCCCACTTTTGCACCAATACTATTTGGAAGAATAACTAAATGTTTTGGTCCATCACATCCGCCACCACAGCTCTTACAGTTTTCTCCACATCCTGAGACCCTCTTTACTTCAATTTCTGCTTTACCACTAAATACCTTTTTTACGACACCCATTTGTTCCATTCTCGCACCTCCTAAAATGCAATATCCTTAATAACTTCTGAGGAAATAATTAGACCTACTACTGAAGGAATAAATCCAATACTCCCTGGAACTGCTTTTCTTAAATCAGTTCTCTCTAAATTAATGTTCATTGGAACTTCTTCAGACCATACCACTTTTAAATCATCAACATTTCTTTTTCTTAGCTCATGTCTCATGACTTTTGCCAATGGACAAACCTTTGTAGAATATATATCTCCTACTTGAAACATTGTTGGGTTTAGCTTGTTTCCAGCGCCCATTGAGCTGATAATAGGTATTTTCTTTTTTTTACTTTCTACAATTAAATCTATCTTTGATGAAACCATATCAATAGCGTCTATAATATAATCATATTTATTGGAAAATAACATTTCCTTTGTACTCTGGTCGTATTTTTCTTTATATACTCTTATATCTATATTTGGATTTATATCCAAAATTCTATCTTTCATGACTTCTACCTTATAAAGTCCTACTGTCTTTCTTGTAGCATGAATTTGTCTATTGATATTGGTTATATCTATTATATCATAATCTATTAAAACTATCTTGCCTATTCCAGTTCTTACTAGTGCTTCAGCAGCAAAGGAGCCAACCCCTCCTACTCCAAATATAGCTACTGTAGAATTGGCTAGTTTCTTCATACCTTCACTACCTAGTAATAATTCAGACCTCATAAAGGGGCTACTCATATAATTATCCCTCCAAATTTTGGCTATTTAATATTTATATTAACATGAACCTCTTCTAGTTGTTTATTTGAAACAGCTGTTGGTGCATCAGTCATCAAGCAAGTTGCAGATTGAGTCTTAGGAAAAGCTATTACATCACGTATATTAGAAGTGTTAGATAATAGCATAATAAGCCTATCAAACCCATATGCAAGTCCTCCATGTGGTGGAGTTCCATATTTAAATGCCTCTAGTAAGAATCCAAATTTATTCCAAGCCTCTTCCTCTGTAAACCCTAATGCGCTAAACATCTTCTTCTGTAATTCAGAATTATTAATTCTAATGCTTCCTCCGCCCATCTCATCTCCATTAATTACAATATCATAAGCTTTTGCTCTAACTCTTTCGGGAGCAGATTCAAGTAATTCTATGTCCTCATCCATAGGGTGAGTGAAAGGATGATGTTTTGCCACATATCTATTCTCTTCCTCATCATATTCAAATAATGGAAATTCTGTTATCCAAAGTAGTTTCATATCATTTTCATCAATGATATTTAATCGCTTTGCTACTTCGTTCCTTAAATTACCTAAACTATCAAATACAACGGATTGTTTATCCGCTACAAATAAAATCAAATCTCCTATTTGACCTTCCATTCTATCTATTATACTTGCAAATTCTTCTTCACTAAAAAACTTAGCAATTGGAGAAGTAATTCCTTCATCAGTTATTTTTATCCATGCTAATCCCTTAGCTCCATATGTTTTTACATATTCTTCTAGAGATGTAATATCCTTCCTAGTAAAACTATTTCCATGGCCTTTAACATTTATTCCTCTTACAGATCCACCATTTTCTATAGCAGAACTAAATACTTTAAATCCACAATTTGGAACTAGATTTGATATGTTTTTTAATTCAAATCCAAATCTCAAGTCTGGTTTATCTACTCCAAATCTTTCCATAGCCTCATTATATGTCATTCTCTTAATTGGTAACTCTATTTCTATTCCTTTCAATTCCTTAAACAATCTATAAAGTAATTTTTCATTAATTGATATAACATCCTCTACATCAACAAAAGACATTTCAATATCAATCTGAGTAAATTCTGGTTGTCTATTAGCTCTTAAATCCTCATCTCTAAAACACTTAACTATTTGATAATACCTATCCATTCCTGATACCATAAGAAGTTGTTTCATCAATTGTGGTGATTGCGGTAATGCATAAAATTCACCTGGATTTACTCTACTAGGCACTAGATAATCTCTAGCTCCTTCAGGAGTTGGTTTTGTAAGCATTGGAGTCTCTACTTCTACAAAATTGTTTTCATCAAGAAAGTTTCTTACTATCCTAGAAGTTTTAGCCCTTAATTTAAGTTTTTCTTGCATAGATGGCTTTCTTAAATCAAGATATCTATATTTTAGTCTCATGGTTTCGGATACATTATCTTCATCTTTAATATATATAGGCGGTGTCTCAGATTCATCTAAGATGACAAGTTCTTCAACTAAAACTTCTACTTCACCAGTTGGGATTTCCTTATTAATACTTTGTCTAATCCTTACTTTTCCTCTTACTGCTAATACAAATTCTGATCTTATCTTCTCAGCTTTTGTAAATATTGCTTCTGATACAGTATTATCAAATACTATTTGTGAAATACCTGTAGTGTCTCTCAAATCAATGAATATTATAGATCCTAAGTTTCTTTCTCTTTGTACCCAACCCATCAATACAACTTCTTTGCCATCATGTTCAGGCCTCAATTCTCCACACATAATATTTCTTCTTAAATTCCCCATCTTCTCTGACATTTACATTACCTCCCCAAAAATAATAAAAAACCTCTCATCTCTGATATTCAGGGACGAGAAGTTATCTCGCGGTACCACCCTAATTAGGTATTCCTCACTCAAAATTTTAACGCATTGCTGCGAATTAATCCTTACGATTATTAACTCAAAAGTGTCTTCATCAAATATTAGTACCAGATTTCCACCAACACCGGCTCTCTATATCTAAGGGATTTAACTACTGCTCTCTATCAAAGTATATATTTATTTGCATTAATTATAGAATAAAAAACCCATCATGTCAAGGAGTAAAGAATTATATTTATCATTTATCTCTTATTGATTTGATAAATTTTTTATCATATACACTTATATGAATGGCTAGCCATTCAATTATCAAAACTTGTAAATTATTTATATTTTCCATTGATAAACCATTAATCATTATATTTTCATAGATTTTATAGATTGATTCTACAAAATAATTATGCTGATTTCTATGTTCAATAAAATCATTGTATTTAAGTTCTATCATATATTCCTCTTCTTCATGAAAATGATCATTTGAGTAATTTATTAAAAATTTAAAAGTCTTCTCAACATCCTTTGTTTCCGATTCAATCCCCAAATTAAAAATCTCATTTGCTTTATCAAATATACTTTTATGTTGTTTATCTATGTAATCAATGCCTGTTCTTAGTTCTTCAGTCCACCATAACATAATTTAATACCCCCTCTACATATCTTTTACTAGCCATCTTTTTTTATTCTCTATTAATTCAGAAGTCCTTCTCAAGTATTCATTTAAATCTTTAAAATTAGGAACTCTTTCTACCCTGTTTTCTTTAGGAATGTAGATCTTAGATATTGCGCCCATTCCAGCTGCTATAATGGTCTCCTTTTCTTCCATCATGGCAATATTATATACACATTCATTATTAGGCTTGCAGTATCCTATATTTTCAAAATTACCTAGTATTTGCTTTTGTCTATATAGATAATAAGGATATAATCCTGATTCCTTTGAATATTCTACTGTTTTATTCAACATATCATTTAATATATCTTGATTTTGTAATGAATAATCAGTAATTGTATCTTTAAATTTTGATCCTCTTTTCACTGATAATGTATGGATTGTTAAATTTTCTGGGTCTAGTTTTTTTATCTCTTTTAAAGTGTTTTCCATATCCTTAATTCCTTCATTAGGAAGACCTACTATTAAATCCATATTAATGACATTAAATCCAATATCTTTCGCCATGTTAAAAGTCTCAATTATATCTTCAGCTTTATGTTTCCTTCCAATTAATTTTAATGTATCATTATTCATAGTCTGAGGATTGATACTTATTCTATCAACCATATTTCTATTTAGCATTGTTAAATATTCCTTTGTAATTGTATCAGGCCTTCCTGCCTCTACAGTAACTTCTTTAATATTTTTATCCCCAAATTCTTTGTAAACAGACTCAATTATTCTTTCAAGTTCAATTGAAGGTATTGAAGTTGGCGTTCCACCTCCTATATAGACAGTATTAATTTTTTTATCTTTCATTAGTTTACTAATTTCTTTAATTTCATATATCAATTTTGATGTATATTCTTCAATATAGTTTTCATATCTATATATTGGTACAGACGGAAACGAACAATATAAACATCTAGTAGGACAAAAGGGTATACTAATATAAAGGCTATATCTAGCGCTGTCCAAGGGATAGATATATTCCCTTTGCAAATTTCCAATTTCAAGCATCAATTCTGCCTTACTTAATTCTAGTTTATATTCTTTTGTTAACACTCTCAGTATTTCATTCTTACTTATATTCTTATCTAATAAATCATGTACTATTTTTATTGGCCTTATCCCAGTCAAAACTCCCCAAGGTACTTTATTATCAGATACACATATTAGACAGTTGTATAAAGATTTTTTAGTACCGATTCTAATATTTTTTTCTAATGAATTTGAAAACACTTCAACTTGATCAATATTCTCATTCCACTGATTGACTAATATATCATCTATATAGAGTTTTGAATTTGAATATAATTGTTCATCTATTTCACCTAAAGAATTGATGATGAGAATACCCTCTTTTAAAGAATCATCCTTAGATTGAATATATTCAATTTCTTCATTTGGATAAAAAACTCGAATAAGGTCAGTTAGTCCAATTTTATAATCATGACCTTCCAGTAATACTTTTACCATGTGATCACCTTGTTTAATGTAATTTTCATTTATTTAATGAATGGGTTAGAAACTCTTTCCCTGCCAATCGTTGATGGAGTTCCATGTCCTGGGTGTATTTTAATATTATCTGAGTAATTCATTAGTTTTTCTTTTATAGATTTAATTATCATATTATAATCTCCGCCTAATAAATCAGTTCTACCTATTGAACCCGCAAACAAAGTGTCTCCTGTAAGTATATTATCTTCTATCATAATACATATCCCACCTGGAGTATGCCCTGGAGTATGAATAATTTTTGCATGTAAACCTCCAAACTCTATTTTATCTCCATCAATAAGTAATTTATCAGGTTCTACAGTAATAGTACCCATAGCCATTATTGAAGATAAATTCTTACTCCCATCTACTAACATATTACTATCTGCACTATGAATCATTACAGGAACTTTCAACTCTTCTTTTAGTTCTGATACCCCACCTATATGATCACCATGACCATGAGTCAAAATAATACTCTTAATTATAATATTGTTTTCTTTTATATATGAAAGTAGATCATCGACATTACCACCTGGATCTACTATTATCCCTTCTCTATTTTTATCAGAAAATACGATATAGCAATTAGCCGCATATATACCAACTGGTATTCTAATAATTTTCAATTCAATTCCTCCTAAAATATCTTTTTACTATCTAGCATTATGGTTACTGGTCCATTGTTTATTAGTTCTACATCCATATCTGATCCAAAAATTCCCTTTTCGGTTTTAATTCCACTATTCTTACATTTATCAATAAATTCCAAATACATTTTCTCAGCAATCTCTGGATGTGCAGAATCTGAAAAACTAGGTCTTTTACCTTTTCTTACATCTCCATAAAGAGTAAATTGAGATATAACTAATAGTTCACCATTAATATCTTTGATGGATAAATTCATTTTATCATTGTCATCTTGAAATATTCGAAGTCCTAAAATTTTATCTACCAAATAGTCCAGATCCTTTAGATCATCTTCTCCACCTATTCCAATTAATACTACTAGACCCTTACCAATACTTCCTACAACTAGATTATCAACTTTAACTGAAGCTCTTGAAGCTCTTTGTACTACTGCTCTCATATATATCACTCCCTAAGATGTAACTCTATACACATCCATTACATTTTTTATTCTTTTGAACTTTCGTATTAACTCCCTTAATTCCTCAATATCTTTAATTTCAAGAGTTAGATTAATGAAAACTATTTTTTCTTTGCTAGTTCTTGCATTTAAAGACAATAATCCTAGTTCTGAATCAGTAATTCTTTGAGTTATTTCAGCTAAAAGCCCAGCTCTATCTGATGCCTTAATTTGTATTTCTGCAGGATATGATACCTTCTTTTGAAAATCCCATTCTACTTCTATAAATCTTTCTGTATCATCAGATAAAGTAATATTAGGACAATCTGTTCTATGAATAGAAACACCTCTTCCCCTAGTTACAAACCCTACCACTTCATCTCCTGGAACTGGATTGCAACATTTTGAAAATCGTATCTTTATATTGTCTACACCCTTTATCATAATACCTTGAGTAGCCTTGTTAACTTTTTTTTGTGTTGGTTGTTGTATCTTACTCTCCACAAAGGAACTTTCATCAGCAATTTTATTAAAATCATTATAATGAATTTTTAATTTAGTGATAACTTGATTTAAAGTTATGCTTCCATAACCAATAGCTGCATATAAATCCTCAATTGAATTTATGCTAACCTTTGAAGCAATGGCCTTGATCCACTCATCCTTTAAGAACTCTGATTGCTTATATCCTAATCTTTTAACTTCTTTCTCTAATAATTCTTTCCCACGAATAATATTGAAGTCTCTTTCCTTAAGCTTAAACCATTGTCTAATTTTAGTTTTTGCTTGGGTGCTTTTTACAATTTTAATCCAATCTCTACTAGGTCCGTTACTATTAGAAGATGTTATTACTTCAACTATATTCCCATTTTTCAATTTATAATTTAGTGGAACAATTCTTCCATCTACTTTTGCTCCAACACATTTATTTCCTACTTCTGTATGAACTCTATATGCAAAATCAATAGGAGTTGATCCATCAGGCAAATTAATAACATCTCCCTTAGGAGTGAATACAAACACTTCATCTGTAAAGAAATCTATTTTTAATGTATCCATAAAATCCTTAGGGTCATTTAGATCTGATTGCCACTCAATTAATTGTCTTAACCAAGTTAATTTATCGTCAAAGTTATCAGATTTGCTCACATTTTCCTTGTATTTCCAATGAGCAGCTATCCCATACTCTGCTGTCCTATGCATCTCCCAAGTCCTAATCTGAACTTCAAAAATCTCACCCTTAAGCCCAATTACAGTGGTGTGAATTGATTGATACATATTAGGTTTCGGCATTGCTATATAGTCTTTGAATCTTCCAGGAAGAGGTTTCCATAAGTTGTGAACAATCCCTAGTACTTCATAGCAATCTTTTACATTATCTACTATAATCCTAATGGCAGTTAAATCAAAAATCTGCTCAAAAGCCTTCCCTTGATGAACCATTTTCTTGTATATACTATAAAAGTTTTTTGGTCTTCCACTTATATCAAAGTTTATTTTTACCTCTTCTAATTTTCTACTTAATGAGTCGATAATATCTTTTACATATGCTTCTCTTTCCTGCCTTCTTTTGGATACTCTTTCTACTAAATCATAATAATTTGCTGAATCTAAATATCTTAATGATAAGTCTTCTAGTTCCCATTTTATTTTAGAAATACCAAGCCTATGAGCTATTGGAGCATATATCTCCAAGGTTTCTAATGCTTTCTCTTTTCGCTTAGCATCACTCATATATTCTAAAGTCCTCATATTATGAAGTCTATCAGCTAACTTTACAATAATAACTCTAATATCCTTTGCCATAGCCATTACCATTTTACGTAAGTTTTCGGCTTGATTTTCTTGTTTTGTTTTATATTGCAATTTCTTCAATTTAGTTACACCATCTACCAAATCAGCTATTTCAACACTAAATTCTTCAGCTATTACCTCATAGCTAATATCTGTATCTTCTATAACATCATGAAGAAGCCCAGCTATAATCGTAGCATTATCCATATTCATATCTGCTAAAATCAAAGCTACATTAAAAGGGTGAACAAAAAAGTTCTCACCAGAGTTCCTTACTTGCCCATCATGAGCTGATTGTGCAAAGCTATATGCCTTTACCACAAGTTGTAAATCAGCTTCTGGATTATATTGTTCTATTCTGGATATTAAATTTTCTAACATTGGATTCACCTTCTTCTAAAAATGATGGTCGAAATAAATAATATTAATTACTTATAATTACCCAATTATCTATAATTGAAATTATTTTATAAAATATCATGAATTAAATTCTACTTGTAAATTATTTTTGCAATCTGAAATGTTGAATAATAACCTGCAGAGTTGTATTCCCATTATACTCATTAATTGAAGGAAAATATAAAATATCAATTTTTATATTGTTATCGATACCTTTATACATGTTGCTTAACTCTTTTTCTCCATAATATGTACTAATTTTATCCTCAAAATTAATAATGTCACCAAAATACATTCCTTCAATAACTCTCTTTTTATCATTTTCTAATTTCAATTTTAAAACATTTCTATTTGCACCTAGTACAAATCCACGTTTTATTTTCAATCTTTTTTCTCCAAACAGAGGCTTATTATTCCCTTTTCCAAATGGCTCTAAAATCTTTAATTCATCAATTAATTTAAAACTAATATATTCAATTGGAAGCTGCATGTCAATATATATTTTTGGTATTAAATCATCATCTGATAGCATTACATTCTGATTTAGCATAGTTCTTAAAGTATCTATGTTTTCATACTTTAAGGATAATCCAGCAGCCATAGGATGACCCCCAAATCGTCCTAATAAATCCTTACATTTTGATAACTCTTCATACAAATTATATCCATCAATAGATCTTCCCGATCCTTTAATTCCTTCTTTTCCATTTGTCAGTATAATTGTTGGCCTAAAATACTTTTCTTTAACTCTTCCAGCTATGATCCCAGCTATACTTTCATGTACTTCAGGTTCGTAGATAATTATTACTTTGTCATCTTTTAATGTAGTAGATTCAATAGTTTTTACTATTTTGTCTACACCTTCGTTTGTCATCTGCTTTCTCTCTGTATTTAATTCCCTAAGCTCCTTAGCCAAATTACTAGCTTTACTTATATCTTCCTCTAATAGTAAATCCAAGGCCTTTATTGCTGAGTCCAGTCTTCCAGATGCATTGATACTTGGTCCTATGACAAATCCTATATGATATACACTAATCTCCTTACCTTCAATTCCCGTTTCTTTAATTAAAGATTTTAATCCAATATTGGTAGTTTTATTTAAAAGTTCTAAGCCCTTTTTTACAATAATTCTATTTTCATCGACTAAATCTACCACATCACATACTGTTGCAATAGCTACATATTCTAATAATGAAAAAATTGAGCCTTCATGTATATTAAAATTTGAATATATTTCCTGAATAAATTTAAAAGCAATACCCGCTCCACATAAATACTTAAAAGGATAATTGCAATCAAATTGCTTTGGATTAATTACAGCATCAGCTTCAGTAGAAAGATATCTTTTTTCCCCACTAGTTGTAGTTTCAAATGGTATATCGTGATGATCTGTAATTATTATAGTTAACCCTAGCTCTTTTCCACGCTTTACTTGTTCTATTGCTGCAATGCCATTATCACAGGTTATAATTGTATCTATTCCATCTCTTTTAGCCGCTTCAACTATCTCAATATTTATACCATACCCATCTAGCACTCTATCTGGTATAACAAAATCTACATTTCCACCACATTTTTTTATTCCCGTATATAGAGTATAAACTGAAATCACTCCATCTACATCGAAATCTCCTACTATTCGTATTTTTTTCTTAGCTAATATCTTCTCTCGAATAATACTAGCACCTTTTTTTAAATCCTTCATTAAACTTGGTTCATGTAGTTTGTCCAAATCTGCATGAATAAAACTATCTATTAATCGATGATCAGTAATATCTCTATTAACTAAAAGTTTAGACATAAACTCAGATAAATTATAATCCCTTGCAATCTTTTTATAATCTCCAACCTTATTTTTTATAAACCATTTTTCCAATTTTCACACTCCATTAAGAACAAAATTTAGATACACAAATGATAATCTAATTATCCTATATTATACAAGAAAACTGCCTATTCAGCAGCTTTTATCTTTCTAATTTTAAGTTTATACCACAATGGAGATGCTATAAACAATGTGGAATAAACACCCGCTACCATACCTATGATCAGTGGTAATGTTAGTACCTTTACATCTTCAACACCTAATATATACAAAACAAAAACAGCCATTAGGGTAGTCAATGAAGTATATATTGTTCTAGTCAATGATTGTTTCACACTGTTATTTATAATACTCTCAATTGAATCCTTTGGAGATAATTTTAAATTTTCTCTAATTCTATCAAAAATAACAATTGTATCATTGATTGAATAACCTAATATAGCTAATATGGCAGCAATAAATGAACCATTTACAGGAATTCTAAAGATTGCATATACAGCTAACATAATCAACATATCATGTACTAAAGCTGCTATAGCTGCTACTCCAAAATCAAATTCAAATCTAAAAGTAATATATACTAGCATTCCTATAACAGCTATTAATGTAGCTATTATAGCTTTGTTTCTAATTTCTTTACCCATTGATGGTTCAAAGTTTATAGATTGAATATTATCTTTATCAATATTGTATTTTTCCACATATTCATTTTTAATGCTGTTTATTTCATAATTAGAAAAATCTAAGGTGCTTTTAATAATTATTTCATATTTATCAGAACCTATATGCAATATACTTGCATCTTTATCATAGACATCCATTATTTCTTTTGCTTCAGCTACTGAAACAAATTTTCCAAGGTTAATTTGAATTGATGTTCCGCCAGTAAAGTCTATACCATAATTGAAACCATTGGTTATAAACATTACAAGTCCTATAAGTATTATTACTAAAGAAATACCCCAATATATTTTTCTATTTTTTATTATATTCATATCTTCATCCCTCCTATACTCCATATAGCTTAGTGCTTTTACCACCTGTAATTGATACGGCTAAATTTAATAAATATTTAGATACAATAACAGCAGTAAGCATTGAAGCTATTATACCTATTATTAGTGTTACTCCAAAACCTTTAATCGGTCCAGTTCCCAAATAATATAGTATAATTCCTGCTATTATAGTTGTAATATTTGAATCAAGTACTGAAGATAATGCTCTTTTGAATCCAGCGTCAACTGCAGTTCTAACTGATTTTCCTACTCTTATTTCTTCTTTAATCCTCTCAAATATTACTACATTTGCATCTACAGCCATACCAATTGATAAAATCAAACCAGCTATGCCAGGAAGGCTCAGTTTTACTCCTAATAATATCATTGTGACTACAGTTATTAGTATATAAATAATAAGTCCTATCGAGGCAATAAAACCCGGAATTCTATAAACAATTAGCATAAATGCAAATATCAATAGGAGTGCAATTCCACCAGCTTTAATACTTTTTTCATATGCTTCTAATCCCAATGTAGGTCCTATAATAGATGTTTGTAATTCTTTCATTTCAACAGGTAATGCACCAGCCCTAATTAAAGTTGCCAATTGACTAGCTTCTTCTAATGTAAACTTACCAGTTATAATTGCCTTACCATTAGAAATTGCTACGCCACCTTCATCTATACTCTCAATTGCAGGACTAGATATAGTTTGATTATCTAGGACTATTGAAATAACCCTATCTTCTATATTAGGTTCGAAAGTAAGTCTTCCTGTAACCTCAGCAAAGTTTGCAGTACCTTCTTTATCTAACTCCAGACTTACTGCTATTTCCTGTTGGCCTAAATCATTCTCATAGTATTGAACTTCTGAAGTAATTACATTTTTCCCTGTTAACACTATATTATTATCAGGATCAATAAACTGTAATTGTGCAGTTTTCCCAACTAATTCAATTGCCTCTTGTGGGTCATCTGTACCAGCTAGCTCAACTCTTATTCTATTACTTCCCTCTATAGAGATATTTGGCTCTGCTACTCCTAGGCCGTCTACTCTTTCATTAATAATAGCTTTAGTTTGTTCCATAAGTCTTTGAAGCTCCACACCTTTAGCATCTGTTTGGGCTTCTAAAACCACATAAACACCACCTGCTAAATCCAATCCTAAATCAATAGAATCTTTAGCTCTAATTATTTCAAAGTCTCCAATTCTAACCCCAAATATTGCTATAAGGGAACTAACTACTACTAAAGAAAATATAATTGTAAATATTATAGTACTCTTAGTTCTCATTTTATCCCTCCGTGTTTGCTAATATTGAGATGGCACATTCAATTCTTTTCTTTTCCATCTCACATCCTAATTTATAAGGTTTGTTAATATCATTATGTGAATAATGGGAATTTGCATGACAGCCACCACTACAATAAAATCTAGCCCAACATACTCTACATTCTTCCTTATTATATACATTTGCCTTTTTAAATTTATCTCTTAAAGTAGTATTATGAACTCCTTCAAAAATATTTCCCATCTGGAATTCCTTTTCTCCAACAAATTGATGACAAGGATATAAGTCACCTTCAGGAGTAACGGCCATATATTCTGATCCAGCACCACATCCAACTGCTCTCTTTATAATACAAGGTCCTTGGGATAAATCTATCATAAAATGAAAAAAGTAAAAATCCCTATCTTTTTTCTTTATGTTAATATACTCTTTTGCAAATTTTTCATATTCTTCTAAAACTGATTGTAAATGTTCTTCCCTAAGAGCGTATTCCATTTCCTCAGATGTAACTACAGGTTCTATAGAAATCTTTTTAAATCCACTATTATAAAAGTCTAATGCATCTTTCGAAAAATCTATGTTATTACTTGTGAAAGTACCTCTGATATAATAATCTTTATCTCCTCTTTTATCTACCATTTTCTTAAACTTAGGCAAGATTATATCATAGCTACCTTCTCCACTGATAGTCTTTCTCATATTATCATTGACTTCTTTTCTACCATCTAAACTAAGAACGACATTGTCCATATTTTCATTTATAAAATCAATCTTATCATCATCTAAGAGTATTCCATTTGTTGTAATTGTAAATCTAAAGTTTTTATTATACTCTTTTTCTAAAGTTTTCCCATATGCAACCAAATCTTTAACTAATTGAAAATTCATCAAAGGTTCTCCTCCAAAAAAATCAACTTCTAGATTTCTTCGTGAACCAGAATTTTTCGCAAGATATTCTAATGATTTTTTACCTACTTCTAAAGACATTAGTGATCTTTCACCTTTGAAATTACCTTGAGATGCAAAACAATAATTGCATTTAAGATTACAATCATGAGCCACATGAAGACACATAGCTTTTATAATATTTTCTTCATTATACTTTATGTTAGCGATATCTATATTATCAGAGAATAGTAATCCTTCATTTACTAGGTTTTCTATTTCACTATATACATCTTCAACAGCTTCATCGCTATATATACTTTTAAAAATCTCTTTTATTTCATTTAATGATTTATCACCATAATAATCTAAAATTTCATATACAATTTTATCAACTACGTGTACTCCGCCTGAATTCACATCTAAAATAATATATTTATCATTTAAATAAAATTTATGTACTTTTGCTGCCTTATCCATTATTGTTGCCTTTTCCATTGTTGATCCTCCTATTATTTTACTATATTAAAAAATAAAAAGCAGTGGATAAACCACCACTCTTTAGTTAGAAAACTTATTTATTTTCGCACTTTTGATTTCCTACTGTACAAGATGTTTTACAAGCTGATTGACATGAAGTTTGGCATTCGCCACAACCACCCTTAGCCATGGTATCTTTTAAATTCTTTCCAGATAGAGTTTTTATGTATTTCATTTAAATTTCCTCCTTTTATATATAATTACTGTATAACATTATACCACAATTGATGCTTAATATAAAGATTTATTTGACTTTATATTATATGTTTATTCCAATTATTCCACCTATGATTCCTGTGACAAATGCAATCAGTAATTTTGTAATTGAAAATAAGTCTATTGTAAATGGCTTTAAAAGAATAAGACTAAGTAGGATTAATATCAAATAATATAATATACCTACCAAACCGCCATTTATCCAACCTTTTTCATTTATCTTTTTACCTGTATATATACTAGCTGTTGTTATGCTTACCATCATAATTATTGTATTTATTAATGGCATTTTACTTTCACTAAGTGTTGAATATGTCAATAATAAGGAAAAAAACAATATTAATACCGATGTAATAATAAACGATAATAGTAACCCTTTCAATAAATATAAATACTTACCATAACTTTTTGTCTTCATAATACCCCCTCCTTATCTTTAATTAATCTTATTGAAGGAAAGTGATATTTATTACATAAAAAAACTTCCTTTTTTATATTAGGAAGCTTTTTTATGACTAATTTTCTTCTGTTGTGTTAATTTCTTCATTTTTACTATTTTTGGACTCGTTTTTATTGACTACTGAACCTATAGACCATTTTGTCATATCTAATTTAGTCTTAGCTGATCCAATTTCAATTGTAACCATATCCTCTTTTACTTTAATAATTTTACCATTGATACCTCCAATAGTAATAACTTCATCTCCAACTCTTAAGCTATTTCTCATTTCTTTAACCTGTGTTTCTTTTTTCTTCTGTGGTCTAATAGCAAAGATATAGAATATTACTAAAAAACCTATAGGTAATAAAAAACCTTGAAGTTGTTGCGGCATAAAACTCCCTCCCTTTCTCTATATATTATACAACAAATAAAATATTTTTCATCTAGTTTTTATCATTATAGCCATATTTTTTGTAAAATTCATCTCTATACTCTAGAATCCTATCTTCTTTAATTGCTTTTCTTATATTTTCCATTAATTTTACTAAAAAATATAAGTTGTGAATTGTAGCAAGCCTTGCTCCCAAAATTTCATCTACATTAAAAAGATGCCTAATATAAGCCCTAGAATAATTAGTACATGCATAACAATCACATTCTGGATCTAGCTTTTCAAAATCCCTTGTATATTTTGCATTTCTTATAACTATTTTTCCCTTGGAAGTAAGTACTGTTCCATTTCTAGCTATTCTTGTAGGTAATACACAATCAGCCATGTCTATTCCATTGATAACGGCTTCAAAAAGATAATCTGGTGTTCCTACCCCCATCAAGTACCTTGGTTTATCCTTAGGCAAAAGAGGCGTGGTATAATCTAAAACCTCACACATTAACTCCTTAGGTTCTCCCACACTAAGTCCTCCAATAGCATAACCTGGAAAATCTAATTCTACTAAATCTTTTGCACTTTGTTCCCTAAGGTCTTTATACATACCTCCTTGGACTATGCCAAATAAACCTTGTTTATCCCAGTTTTTATGATAATCTTTACATCTCTTTGCCCATCTAGTTGTCCTTTCCATTGAATGTTTTGCATATTCATAGGTAGAAGGATATGGTGTACATTCATCAAAGCACATCATTATATCTGAACCTAGTGAATTTTGAATTTCTATTGATTTTTCAGGGCTTATAAAATGTTTAGATCCATCAATATGGGATCTAAATTCTACCCCTTCTTCTTTAATTTTTCTTAAATCTCCCAAACTAAATACTTGAAAACCACCACTATCAGTTAAAATAGGTCCATTCCAATTCATAAACTTATGTAGGCCTCCTGCTTCCTCCACTAATTCATGTCCCGGCTTTAAATAAAGATGATAAGTATTACTCAATATAATTTGAGCTCCTAGATCTTTTACTTCTTCTGGTGTCATTGCCTTAACAGTGGCCCTTGTACCAACAGGCATAAATATAGGTGTCTCAATTTCTCCATGGGGCGTTGTAATTTTCCCAAGCCTTGCCTTACAATCTTTTGCTTCTTTTAATAATTCAAACTTTATAGCCATAATATTCCTCCATTACTTTATAAACATAGCATCGCCAAAACTAAAAAATCTATAATTGTTTTCAATTGCAATTTTATATGCGTTAAACATTGACTCCTTTGAACATAATGCAGACACCAACATTAATAAAGTTGATTCTGGTAAATGAAAATTAGTAATTAAATTATTTACAACCTTAAAATCATATCCAGGATATATAAATATATCAGTCCATCCTGAACTCTCCTTAATAAATCCATTTTCATCAACAGCAGTTTCTAATGTTCTTGTGGTTGTGGTTCCAACTGAAATAATTCTCCCACCATTGATTTTTGTCATATTTATTAGGGAAGCGGTTTCCTCTGAAATCTCATAGTATTCTGAATGCATATGATGTTCCAAGATGTTATCAACCTTAACAGGTCTAAAAGTTCCTAAGCCAACATGTAGTGTTATATATGCTATATTAATATTTTTGTTTTTTATATCTTCTATTAATTCCTTTGTAAAATGTAATCCGGCTGTTGGTGCAGCTGCAGACCCACTATTCTTTGAATAAACAGTCTGGTATCTTTCTTTATCTTCTAATACCTCTGTTATATATGGAGGTAGAGGCATCTCTCCAAGTTTATCCAAAATCTCTTCAAAAATTCCTTGATAGTCAAATTTGATCATTCGAGTTCCATCTTCACCTAAACCTATAATCTCACCCTTCAAAACACCTTCACCAAATTCAATAAAATCACCAGGCCTAGCCTTTTTACCAGGCTTAACTAAGGTTTCCCATATATCATCTTCCAAATGTTTTAAAAGTAAAAATTCAATACTTTCCTTTTTGCCTTCTCTATTGCCAAATAGTCTGGCAGGGATAACTCTTGTATCATTAAGTACTAAGCAATCCCCTTCTCTCAGAAATTTAATAATATCTTTAAACTTTTTATGTTCTACTTCACCAGTTAATTTATCCAGAATTAATAATTTTGACTCTTCTCTGGATTTCAAAGGGTGTTGAGCTATTAACTCCGGAGGTAAATCATAGTAAAAATCCTTTGTTTTCATTAAACCATCCTTCTCTATTTTGATTATTGACCAAACTAAAAGACATCTATCCCTGTATAATAATGTTTAAGAATTTCTTCAAAGGAATATCCTAGTTCAGCCATTTTTTTAGCTCCATACTGACTCATCCCAACTCCATGTCCATATCCTTTACCCTCAATTAATATTTCTGAAGTGGATATAGGACGTAATCCTCCAATACTTACTTGTCTATCATTTCCAAGTGCTCTGGATACAGTACTCCTAGATACAGTTTTTTTATTTAGGCCATCTAGTATATATGCAGTGTTTATGTTAATAGCTTTAGGCTCCATTGTTTCTCCATCAATAACATAAACCTGATTGTTTGTTGTATCAATATTGGAGTTTTTTATACTAAACCATTCACTTTTAAGAATGTTAGTGCCAACCATACTTCTGAATTTAGTAGCAGTTATAATTTGATCTCCAATTGTTCCAATTATTTTCAATTTATCCACTTTACCTGTACTAGTGGTGCTTAGTTCTTCTATGCCTTTTACTTGCCCTATATTAATTCCAGATGCGATCAATTTATTGTTTAAATCCCTGATATTAATACTCAAACTCCAATTACTATAAGGAGCCTCTGTAGAAAAATTATCTTCGACAGATTTCAAATATGGTAAATTTCCTCCCCAAATATTCGAACTATCTTCTGTATAACCACTACTTGTAGAGTGGTATTGTGCATCTATAATCTCTCCATTATAATATGCAAGAATACCTCTGGTTTCGTCTACAGCTAAATTTGTAGTAGGTTTTTCACCATCAGCACCTGAATAAACTTGGCAATGAGTAGTATCACATAAACTATAACCATCAATTCCATGCTTGTTAATATTGTGAATTGTATATGTTCTAGAAGCAATTGCTTGTGCTTTTAATGCTTCTAAATGAAATGTAGATGGCATCTCCCTTGGAACTACTCCATATAAATAATTTTCTAGAGCAACATGGTTTATAACCATTATTTCATTATTCTTATTTACTAATTTAATGTAATCTCTATATCTATCTTCTTCAATCATTATCATAGGGCTATCAATGCTGTTTGAACCTATGATTATACTACCATCTTTTGGTAAGGTTTCAATAATATTATCTTCTAAATCTAGCAAAACAATATCTCCATTTTCATTTAGCATTGCCCTTATTATAATATCATGGATTGTACTGTAAATATTAGTCTTATCATTATAATCATATAGGGTAAAACCACTATCACTACTCATGTTTATTAAATTGTTTTCTACTAGCGGTCTGGTTAATTTTATATTCAAATAATTTATATTGTTTTCATCTGCATAAGATTTGTCATATAATAATGTAATTAACAAAGAGCATATTAGTATCGAAAAAAATACTTTTTTCATGAGTTATCTCCTCCACAGTCGGTCTATTTATCTTCAGTATAAGGAACTCCGAAATGGTCATATGCCTTTTTTGATACCATTCTTCCCCTTGGAGTTCTATTTAAAAACCCGATTTGTAATAGGTATGGTTCATATACATCTTCTATTGTTCCTCTTTCCTCTCCTGTAGCCGCAGATAATGTATCTACACCTACAGGCCCACCATTAAAATTCTCTATCAAAGTAAGTATTATTTTTCTATCTACACTATCAAGACCTAATTCATCAATTTCAAGAATTTCAAGCCCTTTTTTTGCTACTTCCCAAGTTATTATGCCTTGTTCTACAACTTGTGCATAATCTCTAACTCGCTTCAATAGTCTATTGGCTATCCTAGGTGTACCCCTAGATCTTCTAGCGATTTCTAGTGCTCCTTCCTCCTCTATTCCAATCTCCAGTATAGCTGCAGATCTTGTTATAATTTCTTTTAGGCTTTGCATATCATAAAGCTCTAAATTTAACATAACTCCAAATCTGTCTCTCAGTGGGGAAGTAAGTAAACCAGCTCTTGTAGTAGCTCCAATTAGTGTAAATTTAGATAAATCTAATCTTACAGATCTTGCAGAAGGGCCCTTTCCAATTATTATATCAAGGGCAAAGTCTTCCATTGCAGGATATAATATCTCCTCAACGGATCTATTAATTCGATGTATTTCATCAATAAATAAAACATCATCATCTCCAAGATTAGTTAAAATACTAGCTAAATCACCAGCTCTTTCTATTGCAGGTCCCGAAGTTACTCTAATATTAACTCCCATTTCATTTGCTATGATATTAGCTAAAGTAGTCTTACCAAGACCAGGTGGCCCATATAACAATACATGATCTAATGATTCACTTCTACCCTTTGCGGCTTGAATAAATATACTCAACTTCTCTTTAGCTTTATCTTGACCTATGTACTCAGATATCCATTTAGGTCTTAATGATAATTCGCTTTCTATATCTTCATTTTGTAAGTTTCTAGCAATTACTCTGTCCTCTATTTCATCCAATTAATAACACCTTCTTACTATTTTGATATTTTTTTTAATCCTTCTCTAATAATATCCTCGATCTTCATCCTAGATAAATCTAAATTCCTTATTGCTTTTTCTACTTCAATTCTAGTATAACCTAAAGACATTAAACCATTAACTGCTTCATTATACTCATTAGGATGGATATTTTCAACATCATCTACTCCAATATTCACATCTTTGTCTATCCTATCTTTAAGCTCTAAAATAAGCCTTTCAGCGGTTTTCTTACCTATCCCAGGTGCTTTGCTTAAACTTTCAATATCTCTTTTAATTATAGCTAATTTTATTTGATCTGGAGTAATAGTAGATAAAATACCTAAAGCTACCTTTGGCCCAACCTTGGATACTAGCTGAAGTAATTTAAACATATCCATTTCTTCTTCTGAAATAAACCCATAAAGGAATAATCCATCGTCCCTCACAATTAGATTAGTGTAAATAACAACATCTTTCATACCTAATTCTAATTTGATTATTGAATTAGTAGATGTATATATTTTGTATCCTATTCCATTATTCTGTAATATAATATAGTCATCTCTAATAGAGATAATGTCACCAATAATAAACTCAAACAAATAACTCACCCTTTGTCTTTTTATTTCATCTTAAATTGTTCCTTGAACTTAATTGAGCTCCCATGGCATATGGCAACAGCTAAAGCATCAGCCACATCATCTGGCTTAGGCTTTTCTTTTAAATTGAGAAGTACTTTTACCATCTCCTGAACCTGATTTTTATCAGCTCTTCCGTAACCTACTACAGCTTGCTTTATTTGTAAGGGCGTATATTCATATATTTCTAAACCTTGATTTACAGCAGCCAGAATTTCAACACCTCTAGCTTGTCCCACTTTTATGGCTGTTTTTACATTTTTGTTGAAAAATAATTCTTCTATGGCCAAATCACTAGGCTTATACTTTTCAATAATATCAATTAAATTATCATAGATAATCTTTATTCTATCAGGAAAAAAAAGTTCTGCATCTGTCCTTATACATCCATACTCTATTGCCTTAAATTTATTTCCATTACATTCTATAATACTATATCCTACTATAGCAATTCCAGGATCAATTCCAAGAATAATCATTCCTAATCTCCTTTCTCTTATTATATCCTCTATTGTATCATATTTCCACAAAAAAACTTAGTTAGATTTTCTAACTAAGTTAACTAATAAAATTCTCAAGAATTTCAGACAACTCCTCTTCGCTATCTACAAGTATACCCTCTTTTATTTTTTGCTGATCTATTTCCATTAATAAAGAAATAGGATATTCCTCAAACAATTTATCTAGTACCCTGTCACCATTTTCATCTATACTAAATATTGCTATAATCCCATTGTGTTCTCCTATAATATAGTGATTTTGACACAAATGATTTTTAGATATAGCTAAGGTTACTTTACTACTTGAAAATGAAATAAGTTTTTCACTTGGACTGCTATATTCTAAATGATGAATAAGTTCATCTTTAGTCATATTAACTAATTCACTTTCTATCAAATTAACATCTGAAACTACATGATTACATGAAGCAAAATGAATTCTCTTTTCTATAAATGTATTAGGGGTTAGTTTCATATCTTCACTTAAAATTTCTATATCCGAGTTATCATGGATGTTAATTTCTTCTGAGCTCAGTTGACTTATACTGTTGTCTAAATCTATTTTTCTTCCCATTAGCTGATATCCAAGTATAAAACTTATTAAAAACAAAGTTAAAGAAAAAAAGAAAATAGGTACAATTTTATCTTTATTCATAAATATCCCTCCAGATTCCTATCTAGAGGGATATTATATCCATATTATAAACTTTTATACATTATTTAGTAACTTCTCCAATTTTAAAACCTGAATATTGTATTCTCTCAATTAATTCTTGAACATCATCAGCATCAACTCTAAGTATTATTCTTATTATATCTAGTACTTTAGAATCAACAACTGTTAAGTTCAATATATTAATATTTTCTTTACTAATGACTTCAGTTAACCTTGCTAATTGACCTGGTAAATCAAACATGTTAATAACGATTCTAGTTCCTTTGTTTATTCCAAATATCTCAGAAAATGCGCTAAATATTGCATGATGAGTTAATAATCCAACGAATTTATTATTATTATCAAAAACAGCTAAAAAAGGTGTTCTTAGTTCTTTTAATAAATATGAAGCTTTATCAATATTATCATTTGCTAAAATGGATTCGTAATTATGATTATATATATCTTTAACTTTTGTGTTTTCCAAGTAATCTATTTTATCTGTTTTTTCTGATTCCAAAAAATTTCTATAAATTGCTTCTTTCAATATAAAACCCTTAAAATTATCTCCTTCTATTACTGGTAATGATAAAAAATCGGCCTGCTTAATTTTTTCAAGAGCACTACCAATAGATTCATTTAATTCTACTGTAGTTAAGTTCTCCTTTGATAACATATGATTTCTAACAAACATATAAATTCCCCCTTATTATCTATATCTCTTTAATACTCTATCATTTAGTCCATACCAAAAGGCTTCTTTATAGAGTTTTAAACCATCTTTAATTACAATTTTTACTACTTCCATATAAATATTACCCAATTCGTTTAAAGTTAATAAACTATCATCTTCTTTTATATTGGAATTACAATCTATGGTTAATTGTTTGTCCAAAAACTTATTGAGATTAAAAACCTTTCCCTTAAGTATTTTGTCACAATAATTTTCTATTGTATTATACATATTTTGATTTTGGCTCTCATTTAATTCTATCTCTTTCCAAACTAGATCTCTAATATCCCATACCTGTTTTATATCTGTTTCAAAATGATAAAGATATCTTCTCTTATATAAATGTTCAAAATCTATATTGTTTAAAGTTAATTTCTCTAAAGTATTTACCCACTGATTGTTAAAATAACCATGTTTATATCCTTCTAAGTATATAAAAAGTTCTAATCTGTTAATATCTTCATGTATTAATTGACCAAGATTAAGAGAAATAAAATTATTACCTTTTCGATTTTTCAGAAATTTACTTATATGTTTTTTCAAATGATAAATTGAAATATATTTAGGAAATATATTAGTTATATCTTCTTCTAAATCATATAGGTTCAGGAGGAAATGTATGCAATTGATATCGTTTTTATATAAAAATTTATGTATTAATCCATCATAAATACTGCACATATGATCCTTTGCTAATGCCATAGCAATACCTCCTTTTTACCAATTATTAACAATCCTTAGAGAAATTAAACATTTATAAAATATTTTCAAACTCGTCATTCTCTATTATACTACATTTTTCTCCATTTTTGCCTAAAAAAATATAATAGTTACTATTTAAAATTAGATTACTAATTAAAAATATTATTACCCTTTTGGTATATTGGTTAATATTTGAATAATTTCTTCATAAGAACTATTATATTTAATTCTATAAATGCCAGTAATAATCTTTTTATCTAATTTTTTGTTCCTAACAAATGAAATAAAATCATCCTTATCTTCTATTAACTTAGTATCATAAAGATTAGTAGCAACCTCGGTCAAAATTGATCCACTTTCTACTACTATTTCTATTTCTTCAATTTCCTCTAATTCATCATCTACTGCTAAAGACACATCATTTTCTATTTGTTCTAAGGATTCATCTTTAAGAGTTTCTTTAGGAGTTTCTTCAGGAATGTCCACCTTTATACTGTCCTTTAAATTAACCATTCCTAGTTCCCTAGCCCTCTCAATTATCATTTCATCTTCTAATTCAATAAGTTTTATTTTAGGATACAAAGAGTGTAAAGTGCTAGAAATAATAATACCTATACCAATACCCAGTGTTAAAAAAGCTATCTTTGTTTTTTTAATCATAATCTAAAATCCCCTTATATAATCTTTTCATCCTAATACTATTCTTATAAATAGTAAAATTGTATATTAATTATACCATGTTCTTCATCAACAGTATATGAGTAACCTTCTAATTTTATCAATTCATAATTTTTATATGCAATGGCTTCAATGATACCGTTAATATTTATACTATTACTTTCATAATCTTTTACTTTAATTTCTAATTTACCTTTTTTACCAAGAATAGTTTCCTCAATCATATTCTCCAACTGGTCTATTCCATAAACTATTAAATTGTTATAGGAAAAATAATTATACTTAATACCATTAGCAATGGGGTATTTTTCCCTATCCCATATGTGTGACTTGGATATCTCACTATCACATAAATTCAAGTAATTATATCTAACTATACTAGTTCCATCATTTGTTATAGGATCATCCCAAGTGGGATCTACATGATAGTATTCGTTTTCTATTTTTACTAAATTCCATGCATGGTTTGTACCCTTGGATTTTCCAACTACTAGAATCGACTCAATTCCTACTCCATCTAGTAAATACTTCATTGCCTTTGCATACCCTTCACATACTCCTTTACCTTGACATAATACACCATAGCCAGTATATGATTCTTCTGGTACTATTCCGGCATTTAAAATTCTAATATCATATTCACTAGTCTCTATTATATAATCATGTATAGAAACAATCTTTTCATAATCATTCATTTCTTGAGATATATGATTTAAAATAAATTGATCCCTAATCTTTCTTATTTCTCCTTGATGAGTATAGATAATATCTTTTGGTTTTGAGTAAAATAATTCCAAACTACCAAAACTATATTCTGCTCCTTTATAATACATTACTTCAGGATTTGTATTGGAGATATCTTGTAGAATATTAAATATTTCCTTAGGCTTTTTTATTATTGAAGTTCCTCTTATACTAATTTTTGTCTTACCTTCTAACAAACCTTTTTCTAAGTTCATATAAATTGTAGATTTATTTTCAAAAGAACTTATTTCCCTATTTTCAAAAGTAACACTTAAAGAGTCTTCTATAAAATTACTATATTTATTGTTTCTTATAAAAAGATATAGAAAAACACTTAATATAATAAGAATTTGAATTAAAATTATATTTATCACTTTTTTTCCCATATCTATATCTCCTTTTTATTATCTTTAGTATATACCAAAATAAATAGTACTCCAAACTAATAATTATTTTATAGTAAAAATAAACCTTATGGACTAAATTCCATAAGGTTTATTAAAAAACTAGGATAATATTAAAATTCTAAAACTAAATGATTATTAATTTCTTCAGAATAAGCTACAATAGCATCTAAAATAAAACAAGTAATCTTCAAATTTAAAGATAAAGCAAAATTTAAATCATTTGTAAACCCTGTTGTCATGGAATATTCATCTACTACATTTTCAATATACTCTTTTACTTTGCTTTTCAATTCTTTAACATCTACATCGTATATATCCAAATCATTAAAACTGATTACATTTTTCTTAAAGTCATGTGTTAAAACGAAATCATTTAACTCTGATTCGTATTTAATATGTTTGATCATACTATCATAGAATGTCCATCTATTTGCATGAGGTAGACAAACATAGTCACTTAAATAGTGGGATATAATCCCAATCTTTTTGCTTAGTATTTTCATTGTTAATGGATCAGTATTTTGGTTAAAGTCCAAAAATCTACTTAGAAAAATTACTTTCATAATCTCTTTTACAATAAAATTCAAACTTTCTTCCTTATAATGCCTCACAATCTTAAATTGAGGCAGTATATCAGGGCATATTGAGCCCCATAACAATTTATCTTTGTCTAATTTCAAACCATATATATCAAATATATTATCATATATTTCTGTTGCAATTATCTTGTGGGAATCAGAAAATATTTGAAACACCCCTTTTATATTTTAATTAAGTACTACTTGATAATACAGCAATTAAAATATTATGTCAACATTAAATATCTTCCAAGTTTTGAAATTGCTCATTATTAGTGTAATTCACTAAGTTTATCAGCTAAATAATTATTATATAATTCATAATATGAATCACTAAAAAGAACAAATATTATATCTAATATATAGCCTTCATTACTTATAAAATCCATAATCCCACTAATTGCAATTTTCATCGCTTCTTCTTTTGGGAAATTATATGCTCCTGTAGAAATAGAAGGAAATGCAATTGAATTAATACTATATTCTTTTGCTAGTAATAGAGCATTGTAATAAGCATTATATAAAAGATTATCTTCTCCTGATTTTCCATCCTTATATATTGGCCCTACAGTGTGTATAACATAATTGCTTGGAAGGTTACCTGCAGTAGTAATCCTTGACTCTCCTGTTGGACATCCTCCAATTTTTTTACACTGTTCCAATATTGTTTTTCCACCTGCTCGATGTATGGATCCATCAACACCACTACCACCAAGCAAAGTATTGTTGGCAGCATTTACTATTGCTTCTGCTTCAACATCAACAATATCTCCCTTAATAAGACTAATTTTGGTATCTTTGTATATAAACATTCTGTTTCCCCCTGTATTTTATATTTATCAGCTTCAAATCAATCTAAACCTAATTTATTATTTTGTTTAGACTAACCCATACGTCTTCTGTTTCAAAGCCCTTACGCCAAGTTGCTGCTCCTGCTAAATCATATTTATGAATTAGTGAAGCTTTCATTTCCAAGGATCTTGCATCTTCCAACCATATCTTATAGAGAGTATTATCTTTCTCAATTTCTCCATAATATTGTAAGGAGCTTTCATCCCATATCACGTCGATTTTATTTTCCCTTATAAATTTGTTTGCAGTCTCCATTGATAATGCCTGTGAACTAACCTTCCCATCCTTTTCTAACCACAATCTGGTATAAAGAGGCATACCTAGTACTAATTTTTCATTAGGAATAAAATTTAATACTCCTTGTATGCTTTTTTCTACCCACGAGTACTGTGCAACTGATCCTGCTGTCGGACTGCTTGCCCAATGTTGGTCGTAAGCCATTAACATCATATAATCTACAACCTTTGAAAGACGAGCCCTATCATAGGACAATGACCAGTTTTCCGAAGTAGACATACCTGTTACATCCATGGACACAATCATTCCTGCCTCTCTAAATATTGGATATAATTCTCTTACAAATTGTGTAAGTAAATCCTTAGTCTTTAAATGCACATTTTCAAAATCAATATTAATTCCTTGAAATCCATACTGATTATAGATTTTAAGTATGTCAACTATTAATTTCTCCCGCATACTACTTTTTTCTAATAATTCATGAGTTAGATCCGGATCAAAATCATTGTTAATCAGAGGCCAAATCTCATAACCAATATCTTTATACTTTCTTACATACTCTGCATTTCCTTTATCTAGGATATTCCCTTCATTATCAACTATTGAAAACCATGTAGGAGAAACAACATTTATACCTGGAATTTCTCCTATACCATCAGTATTCTCTACTTTTCTATAAGTATAATCCCAAGTTAAGTTTAGTTTTTTTTTATCAATATTAGAGGATATATCCTCTTTAGGTATTTCTACTTTAAATAAGTCTTTATTGTGGTTTATCCTTAAATGTTTTTTTTCAATAAATCCAGGTACCCCATCTATTGTTCTCACCTTATACCAAAATTCATATTCTGCATATATATATAGACTAGTTCCTATTGGTAAATTATTTGTTAAAATCGGAGACTTAATATCTAGATCCGCTCTAATAGCAGCATCTTCAGATATGACTTCCCCAGTTAAATAGTATATATCCTTATAATCCAGAACTACAGCATTAGTTTCTTCGAAATAATCAATATTTAAATCATAATTAGTTAATATCAAATCTAAGGGAATGTATATTTTATTATCAATCTTTTTTATAACATTAATAATAAAATATTCTTTATTATTAATACTAGCCACATTATCATCTACCTTATATCTGATAACCTTTTCATTGTTTGTAATAATTAAAGTTTCTTCTAAATCATCATAAAATATATCATTATCTATAAAATATTCTATAGTTGGAAGTGAAAAATATAATATTTCATCATTAAATAATACTGCACCTTCATCTTCTACTTCTTGTTCTTCAACTATTAAATATAGTTCATCTGAATATGCTATTACCTCTTGACTAGGTGTTATAGACTTTTTGTAGTATAAGTAACCCCCTATGCCCCCAGAAATTATGCCAATCAATAATATTGCTATGATAAATTTTTTCATATAATTCCTCC
Source organism: uncultured Tissierellaceae bacterium (assembly GCA_964539425.1). Lineage (GTDB taxonomy): Bacteria > Bacillota > Clostridia > Tissierellales > Tissierellaceae > JAVKTS01. The sequence goes on from CAZIII010000010.1 coordinate 30,115, forward strand.
TATTGTATTACTTAATACCTTGTCCTAGTAAATAGTATAATAGAATATATGAATTAACACAAATGTAATTAATGCTAATATAGTTTTTAAAATATAAATATATTGTCTTGAGTACATGATTCCATTATTTTCTAAGTCCATACATATGCTTGAACTTCTCCAATATGCCTTTTTTCTAAGAAAAACATACATATGCGTGATTGACCTATATCCCCACCTACTGTAGCTAGTAACTCTCCATTTAATAATTGCCTATGGTATTCTAATGATTTTCTTTCTTCAACATTGGCCAATTTCAATTGTTTCTCCAATTAAAAGATACTGCCTTTTCTACACCTGCCAAATTATCATTAAAGCCTAACAAAAAGTAGTGCAGATACCCTAATTATATTTAATCTGTCTGCTAATTCCTTTTCAAAAAAATCTTTAATTAATTTTATT
>CAZIII010000011.1:0-28102 GCA_964539425.1 uncultured Tissierellaceae bacterium
CGTCCCTCACGAGGCGACTTGTTTAGTATAGCAAATTTTTCATTTGCTGTCAACTATCTTTTTAAACTTTTTCAAATCAATATTCCGATTTTTTTGTTTAATGTTTAGCTGACTTTTATTATTATACATTTTTCATTCTATGTTGTCAACCATTTGTGTAAATATTATTTATTTTTATGTAATCATCCCATGTATTATCAAAATTAATGAATACAAGTTTACCTATAGATATTTTGTACTTTAATATTATGAGTGAATTTGTTAAAATTAGTATAGCATAATGTGTTTTATTTGTTACAATGTAGATAATGTAATAATATATATTTGATCTTATTATTACTAATAATTTTACGAAGAGGTGTTATGATGGATTTTAGGCAATTAGAGACATTTGTTGAGGTTGTGAAACTTAAAAGCTTTTCAAAAGCTGCTGAAAGACTCTTTATTACTCAACCTACAGTTACTAATCATATTCAAAATTTAGAAAAGGAAATAGGCACACTATTAATAAATAGATATGGGAAAAAAATTACTTTAACAGATGCGGGCAATCTATTATACAAATATGCAATTAATATATTGAATTCCTGTGAGATGGCAAAGTTTGATTTAGCTTCTTATCAAGGTAAGATACAAGGTCATCTAAATGTATACTCTAGTTCAGTTCCACGAAAGTACTTGCTTCCTTCAATAATAAACAACTTCCTAATTACTTACCCTGATGTAACCTTTTCTTTAAACGATAAAGATTCAAGTAAAGTAGTAAGAGGGATATTAGATGGTGAAACTGATTTCGGAATATTAGGTGCGAAATTTACTTCAAATAATGTTAAATACATTGATTTGATGGAGGATAGACTAGTTTTAATTACTCCAAATTCTTCAAAGTATCCTGAAGATAATTATTCCGTTTTAAGTAAAGACGTTTTATTAAATGAGAAATTCATATTAAGGGAGGAAGGCTCTGGCACCAGAGGTTTAGTTGAAAACATATTAGATAAGGAAAAACTACCTATAAATAAACTTAATATAGTTGCCTATATTGAAGATACCGATACTATTAAGGAATTAGTGTCATTAGGTGTAGGGGTGAGTTTCTTATCAGAAAAAGCTGTAAAAAGTGATATTGTTTTAGAAAAATATAAAGTCTTCTATATTGATGGCATAGATTTTAAAAGAAAATTCTATTTTGCTTTCCATAAGAGTAGACAACTATCACCACTTAGTGAAGCTTTTAAAAAACATATACTTCAATATATAGAAGACCAGAAGATTTAATTCTACTGGTCTTTTATATTTTCTTAATATCATTTTTATATGCAAAAATTGCAGCTTGTACTCTATCATTAAAATCAAGTTTCTTGAATATGTTAGATACATGATTTTTAACAGTTTTCTCACTAATATAAAGTGTATCTGCTATATCTTTATTATTTAATCCTTCTGCTATAAGGGTTAGAACTTCATACTCTCGCTTTGTTAATGATTCTATTCTTACAAGATTAAGATTACTACATTCATCAAAGTTATGTGACCCATCTATTAATTTTGCTACACTTTGCTGTATATAATCTTCTCCTCTTGCTACACTTCTAATTCCCTCTATCAAAATATCAGCACATGAATCCTTTAATATATATCCATTAGCTCCTAATTTTAAAGTTTTCATTATGTATTCTTTATCCTCATGGATACTAAGAATTATGACTTTTGATTTTATACCTAAATCTTTAAACTTTCTAAGGGTTTCTATTCCATTCAATTTAGGCATATTTATATCTAGTAAAATCAGATCTGGAATTAATTCTTTGACCATATTGAAAGCTTCTTCTCCATCACCTGCTTGTCCAACTACAATTATATCATCTTCTAATTCTAAAATTTGTTTAATTCCTTCTCTTATTAATATATGATCATCTGCCAAGAGTACTCTAATCGTTTTTTCCCTCATAACTATTCCTCCTCCATCAAAGGAATGAATATGCTTAATTTAGTTCCTAGATTAGAAGAGGATGAAATTTGCAAATTTCCATTTAATAACATCACTCTTTCCCTAATGCTAATTAACCCATATCCACTCGATATTGAATTATGATTTTCTTTGGAATCGTTAATATCAAATCCAATTCCGTCATCTATAATTGATAAATTTAACTTCGATATGGATTTCTCTAACATTATAGAAGCTGATTTTGCTTGAGAATGTTTTCTGATATTATTTAACGATTCTTGAGTGATTCTAAAAACTGCTGTTTGAATGGCTGGTTCCAAGTTACCAAAAAGTCCATATTGTTTAAAACCAACTTTTATTCCTGTATCTTCTTCAAAAATAGAAATATATCTTTCCAATGTAGGTACTAACCCTAAATCATCCAATGACATAGGCCTTAAATCATAAATTATCTTTCTAACATCTTTCAGTGTCCCTCTTATAGTATCCTTCAAACTATGCAATTCATTTTTTGCCCTATCTTTATCCATATCCAACAATCTCTCACACAATTCAGCTTTTACAATAACATTAGCCAAGCTCTGAGCAGGTCCGTCATGCATATCCCTGGCAACTCTATGTCTTTCTTCTTCTTGAGCTTCAATTATCTTTATTCCTAAATATTGTCTTTTGCTTAATTCGTCAACTGTATCTGCAATATTGTCCGAATTACCCATTAAATACTCAGCTGCTACGTTAATTTGCTTACTTATATTTTCTGCCTTAGCATATATTCCTAAAGAGTTCTTCAATCTTCGCTCTAATTCATTACGTTTTTCAATCGAATTTTTTTCTTCTTCTCTTTTTAAGAGTAGCTTTATTCGATTTTCATTTGCAATATCATATGCTTCTTTCATTTCACTTTCACTGAATACATTGAAATTCTGGTTTTTATTAGATAGGTTGTTACGATATTTTCTATCATTATCCTCCAATATTTCTGTTTCTAATATTATTTCACTAATTCTAGTTTGCAATATCTTAATTTCTTCTTCAATTTTATTGCAATCATCTCTAGCAGTATCAACAATTTCTAATATCTCATTCTTGCTACCTTTTATTGATTCTATAGTATTTTTTAATATAGAATTCAATCTCTCAATACTAATTTGATTACCCATAATATCTTCTAAACCTCTAAATTCCGTATCTCTTCTATTTCATCCTCTGATAATATCCTCTTAAGGTCTATCAAAATTAACAATCTCTTTTCATCTAGTTTACCCACACCTGTAATATATTTTTTATCAATCCCATTTATAAATGTTGGAGCTTCATCTATTTGCTCATCATTTAGTCTGACAGTCTGTGAAGCTTCATCAACTATAAATCCAATTTCTTTATTATCTAAATTAATAACAATAATTCTAGTATCTTTAGTTACCTCTGAATCTCCTAAAACTAATCTCTTCTTCAAGTTGATAATTGGTATTACATTTCCTCTATAGTTTATTACACCTTCAATAAAATTAGGTGTATTTGGCAAAGAGATTGATTCTTCATAAGGGCTAATCTCTTTTACATTCATTATGTCAATACCATACTCACCTTTTCCTAATTTAAATACTACATATTGATTCTCAGCCATAGCATTTTCCTCCTTTTTTTTAGTACTACTAATCTTAATTTAAAATTGATTTAATTCTTTGTTCTAATAATAATCCATATTTACTATTCTTCTCCTTAGATTCTTTTAAATAATCATCTAATTCTAAATCATGATTTAATTTCTCATTAAATAAAAACATCTCCAAAGAAGTTCTGATTTTATCTATTACAAAATCTTCTTTCTTGATCCAGTTGTTATTAATAGAATCTGTTACTACAATACTTAAAGCCTCTATAACTTTTTCAATATTGAACTCCTTTTTTATCAAGGAATTTATATCTATATTGGACACAGAATGATAGTTTCCATTTTTTCTTGCTTCTTTTAGTATAAATCTAGTATAACCTATTAGGCAATGACTTCCAATACATTCGCCACAATTTCCTTTACCTAAACAAATATTATCAAGTTTTTCATTAAGAAGTTTTGTTTGAATATAAAGTTTTGAAGCAGCCTGCTGCATAGCTGATTTTTCAAGTTTTTTACTATTGGTAATTAACTTCTTCGTTAGATATAATCCAATAATTAGTATCACTGCTAAGTATAATACTATATTCAACATATTAATATAGGCTTTTGGAAGTGTATTTAATAGTTTTATGGTACCAAAAAATATAAAAACTATAGATGAAGCTATTTTTATAAATACTTCAGGTATTTTCTCCCCAATTCTACTTCCTACAAAAATTCCCAATCCAGATGTAGCCACCATGCCTAATGTTGTTCCTATCAATATGAATAATGGATAGCTTCCTTCACTTGATAATGTCATTGCAGTAAGTTGAGTTTTGTCTCCTAACTCTCCAATGAAAAATGCCAATGCTACCGTCGCAACAGGGCTAAAAACTCTTTTGTTATCTGTACCATCTGTTTCTTCATCTCTTAAAGACATTATACCAAATAATACAAACATAATACCAGCAATAATTTGAATTAAATCCATAGGGATGAATTTTGATAAAACTCTACCTAAAATTATTGCTATCCCATGATTAAAAACTACACCGATTATTACTCCCAAAATTACTTCTTTTACTTTATACTGGGTTGCAAAGGTCATTGCAATTATTTGTGTTTTATCTCCCATTTCTGCTACAAATATAAGTAAAAACGCTCTAATTAATTCTATTATCATTTAATTCTCTTCCTCCATAATGAAAAGACTTTTAGCCTGTGATTATTATTTTCTCAAGCCAAAAGTCTTATATATTTAATTAATCAATATTATTGTTCTTTTCATATACAACTCTACCTTTTTTTATTACCTTATCCGTATGATTTATTCCAAAATGATATAGTATATATTCTAGATTAGGTGCATTAAACATCACTATATCTCCTTGTTTATCTATTTCCAAGCTTCCAATTTCTTTTTCTAAGCCTAAAGCGCAAGCCCCATTTATAGTTACAGCTGTAATAACTTCTTCAGGAGTTAGTTTGTATATTAATGCTCCAAAACTCATAATAAGCTGTAGATTTTCTGTTGGGCAGCTTCCAGGATTATAATCTGTAGATAATGCTAAGGGAACTCCTTCTTCGAGCATCTTTTTAGCTCTGGCAAACTTACCTGTCTGGAGATTAAAACTTGTGCCAGGTAACAAATTGGCTATTACTCCCTCTTTAGCCATTTGAGTAATTCCAGTATCAGATGCAGCTATTAAATGATCAGCAGTAATGCATCCAATCTCAGCAGCCAATTCAGCTCCACCTAAAGGCTCTATTTCATCAGCATGAAGCTTTAGTTCCATTCCATACTCCCTTGCAGCTAGTAAAATTCGTCTTGATTGGTCTATTGTGAATACACCTTCTTCACAAAACACATCACAAAATTTAGCTAATCTTCTCTTTGAAACTTCTGGTATCATATCATTTATAATAATATTTACAAATTCATCTGGGTTTTCCTTATATTCTTTTGGTATAGCATGAGCTGCCATAAATGTTGAAATAATATCAATAGGATGATCTTTATTTAGTTTGTCAGCTACTTCTAATTGCTTTAATTCAGTATTAAAATCATCTATTCCATATCCACTTTTTGCTTCCACGGTAGTAACTCCAAATTCAAGCATTGTGTTTAAGCTTCTATTTGCTTGATTGTATAGTTCTTCAAATGTAGCTGCTCTAGTTGATTTTACTGTAGAATGTATACCCCCACCTGCTGCTAGAATATCTAAATAAGGTACTCCTTTCAACTTCATTGCTAACTCATTTTCCCTAGAACCACCGTGTACTACATGTGTATGGGAATCTACTAAACCAGGTGTTACAGTTTTTCCTTTCCCGTCTATTACAATAGTATTTTCATCAACTATAATACTTGATGGTAATTCTCCTTCACCTATATATATTATCTTTTCACCATTTAAAGCAATTATACCATTTTCTATTATTCCTATATCCTTTAATTCTTCTTTAACCCTTGGTCTATTTTCACCTTTTAAGGTTATTAAATTATCTATATTTTTTATAACCAAAGTAGTTTTCATCATATCACCTATTCCATCATTCTTTTTTCTAGAACTTGGTTAAAGTCAAAATTTTCTACTCTTAAATAATAGTCTGCAACAGCTATCATAGCATCCATTGGTAATAGACCAATTATTTCACTTCCTATTACATTTACTCCATACCTTCTAGCTTCTCTTTCTATAGTATCAAATACTCTAAATAATGGAGTTTTAGTATAATCGACCATGTTCATACTTATTTGAACTATATTTCTTTCCTTAATTTCAAGTCCTAAAGCCTTACAGTATTTAAATCCACCGCTACTCGCTCTAATTCCCTTTGCAATATTTTTTGCTATATTGATATCGTTTGTGCCTAAGTTTACATTGAAAGCAACTAATGGCATCCTTGCTCCAACAGCAGTTACTCCTGCTGTTTCATTTAGTATTGTTGGTCCAAAATCTGGTGTCCAATTAGAATCTATTAATTTTTCAGCCATGCCCTCATATTGTCCTCTTCTTACATCTGCTAAGTTTTCTCTAGCAGGAATCGATGCTGATCTTTCATATAGATATACAGAGATATTTAGCTCATCTCCAATTCTCTTTCCTAATTGTTTAGATAGTTCTATACATTCTTCCATAGTAATGTCTGATATAGGTATTAAAGGCATAACATCCGTTGCTCCCATTCTAGGATGTTCTCCCCTATGAGTTCTCATGTCAATAAGTTCAGATGCAACTTTACAAGCATTAAATGCAGCTTCGACTACTCTTTCAGGATTTCCTAATATAGTAACTACTGTTCTATTATGATCCTTGTCCATTGAGTAATCTAATAATTTTACTTCATCTACTTTTCTTATTTCATCTACTATCTTCTCTATAATCTCTTTATTTCTTCCCTCACTAAAATTAGGTACACATTGAATTATTCTTGCCATTATTTCATCCCCCTAACTATTTGCTTGATTTATTATTTACTAATCTTTTTATTAAATCTTCATCTGCCACATAAGGTATAGTTATATGGTCAGTATTTTTAAATTTATTGTTATATTCTATACAAGTATCTATGGAATTTTCATTTCTTGCCCAAGCTCTTCTACTTACTCCTACCATTACATCCCACGGCATAGCAGTTTTTAATATATTATCTACTCTTTCAGAACCATCTAATACCATTCCAAACCCACCATTTATAGACTTTCCAATACCTACACCACCACCATTGTGTAATGCTATGAGGCTCATACCTCTAGCTGCATTACCTGCGAAACAATGGGTAGCCATATCAGCCATTATATTACTACCATCCTTGATATTCGAAGTTTCTCTAAATGGAGAATCAGTACCACCTGTATCATGGTGATCTCTACCTAACATAATAGGTCCTACCTCGCTATTTCTTACCATTTCATTAAATCTCAATGCTATTTTCATTCTTCCCAATGCATCTTGGTATAATATTCTTGCTTCAGTACCTACAACAAGACCATTTTTCTCTGCGTCTCTTATCCAAATATAATTATCTCTATCTTGTCCTCTTCTATTTGGGTCTATACAATCCATGGCAGCTTTATCAGTCTTCATTAAATCTTCATGTTTTCCACTTAAGCAAACCCATCTAAATGGTCCATATCCATAGTCAAATAACATAGGTCCCATTATATCTTCTACATAAGATGGGAAAATAAATCCTTCTGATTCATCTATTCCATTTTTAGAGATTTCTTTGGCGCCTGCATCATATATTGCTTTCATAAAACTATTTCCATAATCAAAGAAATAAGTCCCTCTGTCTACTAATTTTTTAATTAACTCATAATGCTGTAATAAAGTTTTGTTTACTAGTTTTATAAACCCGTCTTTATCATTTTCAAGCATTTCAGTTCTTTGCTCAAATGTAATTCCTTGCGGACAATATCCTCCATCATAAGGAGCATGGCATGATGTTTGATCTGATAATAACTCAATATGAACATTGTTGTCTACTGCATATTCTAATAAATCAACAATATTTCCATGATAAGCTATTGCCATAGCTTCTTTATCTTCCATAGATTTATTTGCAAACTCAAATAATTCTTTTAAATCATCAAAAGACTTATCTATCCATCCTTGATCTAATCTGGTTTTTATTCTAGAATAATCTACCTCTGCAATTATTCCAACTCCATTTGCAATTTTAGTAGCTTTTCCTTGTGCTCCACTCATTCCACCCAGTCCTGAACTTATAAATAAATGTCCTCTTAAATCACCATCATCTGGAATACCTAATTTAATTCTTCCAGCATTCAAAATAGTATTATATGTTCCATGAACGATACCTTGAGGTCCTATATACCTCCAGCCACCAGCAGTCATTTGTCCATAGTTTGCAACTCCCATAGCCTGAGCTTTTATCCATTGTTCTTGATTATCAAATGCTCCTATCATTAATGCATTTGTAATTATTACTCTTGGGCTAGTTAAAGAAGAATTAAATAATCCAACTGGATGGCCTGAAGCTACCACTAAAGTTTGTTCATCAGTTAACTGTTCTAAGTATAATTTTAGTAATCTATATTGCATCCAGTTTTGACATATCTGACCTGTTTCCCCATAAGTTACTAATTCATATGGATATAAAGCCACATCAAAATCCAAATTATTATCAATCATGACTTGAAATGCTTTACCTTCTATACAATTGCCTTTATACTCATCAATTGACTTTGCTTTAAGACTTCCTTCTGGTCGATATCTGTATCCATAAATTCTACCATGAGTCATTAATTCATTATAAAATTCAGGTGCCAATGTTTCGTGTAGTTCTTCCGGTATATATCTTAAGGCATTTTTTAAAGCTAATTCAGTCTCATGTTGAGATAGGTTTAATTCACGCTTTGGCGCTCTTCTAATACCTGGAATAAAGCTTTTTGTCTCAGGAAGTTCATTTCCTAACTTTATAGTCATAGACTGAGAAACTTGTAAATTTTTATTCATCTAATCTCCTCCTAAAGTATTATTCCTATTAAACTTTCTACTTCTTTAACTATTTCTTCTGATTTAATTATATCTTCGCATTTATTAATATCTATAGACATAATTTTATCATCTTCTAAAAACTCAACTGTATTTCTCACTATATCATATGCTATTTTACTGCCTTTGCCTAGTCCTTTCTTATCTCTTAAATCAATAGCTTGACAAGCAGCTAATAGCTCCATACCTAATACTTTTCTTGCATTTCCTAATATCTCTCTAGCTTTTCTAGCTGCTATAGTTCCCATGGATACATGATCCTCTTGATTTGCTGATGATGGGATAGAGTCCACACTTGCAGGATGAGCTAATACTTTGTTTTCTGAAACTAAAGATGCAGCTGAGTATTGCACTATCATAAATCCTGAGTTTAAGCCACCCTTATTAACTAAAAATGCTGGTAATCCATTGCTTAACGCAGGATTCACAAGTCTCTCTAATCTTCTTTCAGATATATTAGCTATTTCAGATAAGCCAATCCCTAAGAAGTCAAAGCTTAAAGCCATTGGTTGTCCATGAAAGTTACCACCAGATATTACTTCTTCCTCATCTACAAAGATCAAAGGATTATCAGTAACTGAATTCATTTCTATTTCTACTCTCTCTTTTACATATTTAAAACAATCTTTACTAGCTCCATGAATTTGTGGAGTACATCTTAAAGAATAAGCATCTTGTACTCTTAGTTCTCCTTGTCTAGAAGTCATCTTGCTATCTTGTAATATATTTAGTAGGTTTTTAGCTGTATTTACTTGTCCATTATGTGGTCTTGTATTATGAACTCTTAAATCAAAAGCATCTGTTATTCCATTTAAAGCTTCAACGGTTAATGATGCAACTATATCAGATGTTTTACTTAACATTATACTATCATATACCGTTAGGGCTCCGATTGAAGTCATTACTTGAGTTCCATTTATTAAAGCTAATCCTTCTTTTGATGTTAACTCAACAGTTTGAATTCCTGCTTTCTCCATTGCTTCCTTACCTGGCATTCTAATACCTTTATAAATAGCTTCTCCTTCTCCAATCATAACTAAAACCATATGTGATAATGGCGCTAAATCTCCACTTGCTCCCAATGATCCTTTTTCAGGTATAATAGGATGAACTCCCTTGTTTACCATATCTATTAATGTATTTAATGTTGATAACCTAATACCTGAAAAACCTTTAGATAAAGCATTAATTCTCAAAAGCATTATACCTCTTACTATTTCTTCATCAAGTGGATTACCCACTCCACATGAATGGCTTATAATTAAATTTCTTTGTAAAGTTTTGGTTTCTTCTCCAGTAATGCTTACATCACTAAATTTACCAAATCCTGTAGTTATACCATAGACAATTTTGTTTTCGTTAACAAACTTATCTACTAAGGCCCTAGCTTCTTCTACTTTTACGATTGCTTCTTTTGTTAACTCAATTTCATACCCTTGTCTTGCAACACTTACAAACTCCTCTAAGGTTAAATTTTGTCCATCAATTAATACTTTTTTCATTCTACTACCTCCATTTAAATTCATTAGTATAGTTCGTTACTTAATTAAAGCGCATAAGAAAAACCACAGAAAGTTCTGTGGTTAATTTTAATTTAACATATTTTATTGAGGTGAATGTATTACTAGACATAATATCCTCACTCCATACTCTTATTAAAGACTTAATATATAATACGATTATTATATCATATTAATAAAAATAATAGTACTAATTTTATTTTTTATTATAATATGCCCGTAAATACATTGACAAGGCTTTTAGCTAGATTAAAGCTATTGAAATCAAATTCCCTATTTTTAAGTGGTGTAGAAATGTACAATATGCCTTTTACATCTTCATCCCTAATCATTGGTAACACCATTATGGATTGCCAATTTGGTAATCCTGATAAAGAATCCACATTATCAATATTATCCCAATCTATTAAGAATTCACCTTTTTTTGATTTAACCACCTTATTAATAATGCTTTTATTTAAAGAAGGTGGTTTAGTCCAGTTATCATTGAATCTAGTACGAGAAAGTTTCGTATTATTTTCTCCATCTTTCATCAAGGATATAAAAGTCCCATGCTCTGCATCTATTGTCTCTATTAGTCTTCCTAAGAAAGTAAAAATCTTGTCTTCTAAATTGCTTTTTTCTTTTATTAAATCAATAACGTCTATTAGGGCTAGAAGATTTATGTTATCTTCTTCAATTTTTCCTGTTAATATTCCAGCTAACTTGTCACTTCTATTTATTGTATTACCCATTTGGTTATCCCATAGTACTACCTTGTTCCTACCAGTCTCTTTTGCATAATATAGTGCTTGGTCCACTTTTTCCGTTAGTTCTTCCTTAAATTGACTATGTTGAGGGAAAAGAGATATACCTATACTAACTGTAATCTTTTGTTCTATCCCTTGGACCTTAAGACTTTCTATGTTCTTTCTTATCTTTTCGGCTACTATCTTTGACTCTTCTTCAATGGAATTTTTTATCAAAATAATAAATTCTTCACCACCATATCTAGCAACAATATCTGTATTCCTTACAGAAGTTTTTAGTATGCTTCCTATGGAAGCTAGCACTTCATCTCCCATTCTATGTCCATAAGTATCATTTATATTCTTAAACCTATCAATATCTAACATTAATACAGAAAAATTTCCATTTATTTGCTTCATATCGGTAATTAGTTGGTCAAATCTCATTTCATAATATTTCCTAGTAAATGTACCAGTAAGTTTGTCTGTCGTTGCCATGAGCTTTAACTTATTATTCTCTAAATTAATAAATACTAAATATGAAAGATTGGATACCATATCTAACCTTTCATAATCAAATCTATTAAATACTTTATCAGTTTCTAAATAGATATATCCCTTACTATAACCATTTTCAAAAGTGTTTTTTCTCCTATCTAACTCAAGATTTGACTCTTCTTCATATGCAATAATAGGAACGCAGATAATTCCTTTTATTTCGTCTGATAAAAACTCCTTATATCTACTACTATTTCCTTCATTAATACTACTAGATATAAATAATCCTTTCCTAGATTGATTTGCAATATTTAAGATACTCTCATTAATCCTGTGATTAGTATTATTATTTAGTGAAGAAACGACTCTATAACTATTGTTGATTTCATCATAATCTAAAATCAATCCCCTACTGGCAAATGCCTCTTTACCTAAATAACTCAAAATCAAATTCAAATTATATTCATAATCATCCCTTAATTTAGAGATTAAATCCTCTAGATTGTTTATATGCAATGCTTCACCATAATAGTCTAATTGGCTGATCTTTACAAATTCTTCACTTCCAATTATTTCAATAATCTCAGCTATGTCAAAATAATCATATAGATCTTCTTCTGTAATATCATCTAATCTAGTACTACTTACTGTCTGATTATATGTCTCTTTAATAGCAAAAGAAATTTTTTCTTTTATTAAATCTACATTTCTACTTTTTACATAGCTAAACTTTAACTTAAAATCTGGTATTGTTAAAATAACCTTATATGTGCTATCAAGAGTTTCTACTAGATATTTAAGAGACTTTTTATACTCTCTCATTGAAAATAATGTTAGTCCAATTGTCATATTTATAAAAGACTTAATAAAAATTTCACTTTTATCAGTAAGATTCTCCATCATATTAATCAAATCATTTAAATCATCCTTTGATGGATTTATAAGAAGATTTATAATATTTTTCAATCTCTCTAAATAGTCAATATTACATTTATCTATTAAAGTTGAGTCCTCTTTCAATAAATCACAAGCATAATCACTGTTTCCATTTAAAATACTGACTAAGGCAAATTGTAAAAGTGAGATCCTTCTGTCTTGCACTAGTTTTGTTTCTCTGTATTGACTCCTTATACTATCAATTTCTTCAATTCGAAAATTTGATTCTTGAAAATATCTAAAATATACTATTCTACTTTGAGCCCTCAGATACTCCTTTGTGCTATACTCTTTACATAATTCACTAACCCTTTCAGAATGCTCTATACCCTTCTCCCAATCTCCTAAATATCCATAAAATTCTCCTAAAAAATTATGATACATAGTTTTCGTTTCAAAATCTGTTATTTCAGTAGTTTGAAGCATTTCCTCAAGGTACTTGTAGCAATCATATGCTTTTTCAAATTCAGCAGTACGCAAATATACTAGACCTATATAAGTATATGCAGTAAAAAGCTTGTTTAAGTCCTGCAATTCTATAGCTGATTTTCTTGCTTTTTCAATAAATAGAAGAGCTTTATCAAATTCATATTTATCAATATATATGCTTGCTATGTTTATTAGAAAAACAATTTCTACCTCTTGAATTCCATACTTAGATGCTATTTGTAAACCTTTTTCATAGCTTTCCATTGCACTATCTATATCTGAATAAAAATCTGCATATATTGTACCAATATTATTTATTGGTCTTGTAGAGTCAATAAAATTACCTGTTTCTTGATTATAAACAATACTTTTTTCATAGTTTTCAATAGCCTCTTCTATACTACCCGATAGAAATTTAATTAATCCCATACGATTGTATACTGTACCCATATAAGTATTTATTCCATTTTCACTTGAAAGTCTAATTGCTTCTAATAGGAGATCTTCTGCTAATTTAATTTCTCCATTTTGAATGGAAGATCGAGCTCTTAATGTCAATGCTACTATGATTCCTTCTACATAGTCATTAGACTTTGAAATATGCTCAATCTCTTGTATTCCCTTATATAATAGTTCATTTTGCAATCTTATATAATAGATATCAATATTTGTAATTTTCCCTTTGATGATATGCTTTATATCCTTAGCAATTTCTGCCTCTTTTTGATACTCTTCTAAATATGCCCTACCTTTTTCTGTCTCTGATTGTAAATAATATATATCAACTAATTTTTCTAAGATTTCAAGTTTAATCCTGCTGTTAGAATTTTTGACAATATTATACGCTCTTTCAAGCAAAAATTTTGCATTAGCACTATATTTATTCTCTAAAGTCTCCACTTTTTCAAGTATAATTTCTAAGGCAAAGTCTGATTGATTTGACTTGTCTAAATGATATAACAATTCTTCCAGTACCATATCTAAATTTTCAGATTCAAGTTCTTGTAAAACTTCTGCTGCTTTACTGTGTAATTTTATCTTTTCTTCCTGTGAAAGTTCATGATAGAATAACTTTTTAAGTTCATTATTATTAACACTATAACTATATCCCCTATCAGCTAATTTCTCATCAATCAATCTTAACCTAATTAACTCATCTAATTCTTTTTCTAGTTTTTCCTGATCCATATCTAGCATACTAATTAATGTTTTTTTATATAGTACCTCATTAAATATAACTATTATCTTAAATACTTCATAATGATTTTCTTTTATAATTACTATCTGTTTTTCCAATGCATCATCAATATCAGAAGGGAAGTATAATTCATCATAACTATCGCCCTTCCTATACCATCTACCTGAAACATTCAAATACAAATCACCTATGCTATATAAATGCTTCATTATATACTCGATATATCTGGGATTTCCTTGAGATTCTTTTAACAATACTGAAGCTAGTTCCATTGGCACATAGGACATACCCAAGATATTCTGAACCATCTTACCTACTTCCTCTAGGTCTAGTTTGTGTAGACTAAGATCTGTAAAATATCCTTCTCTAATCCATTCCTTAATTTTATCCCTTACAGTAAAATCTTTATCTGCACGACTTATTTCGTAAGAAAGCATAAAAAACAAATGATTGCTTTTTATGTTCCTAATTAAATAATCCAATAACATTAAAAAATTATTGTTACAATATTGAATATCATCTATGATAATATAAATTACTCTTTCCTTAGAAAGTTCAGTGAAATAATTGCCTACCCTATTATATAACCTAAATCGTTCAGATCTTTGGCTTAAATCAGTTTCAACATCCTCTTCTATATTTAACTTTAATTCAGGAAGTAACCTAGATAATTCATTTCTATACTTCTCCATCAAATCGGATGGTGTATCTTTCATAGTTTGTTTTAAAATATTAGACATGTCCAATAAATCATTATTTTCACTTTCGTGAACCTCGATATGATATACATCCCTTCCCATCAACTTCCACTTAAAAGAAATCTCGTTCAAAAATCTAGATTTTCCTATTCCAAAATCTCCATTTACGACCAAGCCTTTTTGTCTATTTACTCCGTTTATTATGTTTTTATCTATTGCCATAACTTCCGCAATGTCTTTATCTCTACTAACAATCCTATCGTTAAAATATAGAGTATCTCTGTTTTTTCTTATGTCATAATTGTAGTCTAAATTAAATGATTCGTTTATTTCATCAATTATATCCACCAGGCTCACATTTGTTGTTGCATAATCCTTTTTGGTAAGCTTTTGAATGATACTATTTAATGTATCTTCTTGTTGTTTAGATAATGTAAATATCTCATCATTATGAAATTGATTTTTTTCGTTTACCAAAAAATCCTGGAAAAATAAATATTTAATCAGAATCCCAAGGGAATAGTAGTCTACCCTTTTATCATTTTCATTTTTATTGACTAAAGCTTCAGGGGCTATAAATTGCCGTTCAAAATCATCGTAATGAACAGCTAAGGTTTTCTCAATAATAGTAGATAAATCTGTTAATTTAATACTATTCTTTGCTGAAACAAAAATTTCAGATGGATTTAATAGCTTATACGTAAAACCTCTAAAATGTAAGAAATCGATTGCCACCATAGTATCTAGAATTATATTAAGTCGGCGATTAAGACTTAATTCATCTTTTATTTTAGATAATCGTGGAGAATTAGTATATTCAGTTATAGTATAATATAATAGCATGTTTGTTTTTTTAGTATCTATTGTATTAACTAGTCTAAACTTATTACTTGATAATATAAATTCATGTTTAATATTGTACAAGTGAACAAAATTATCTGCAAAATAATTAAGCACTTCCTTCGAAATATCATTTCGATAAAGTTTCATAAACTGAATTTCATCATCTTCCCATAAATCAGAAATTTTATAGGATTGAAAATAAATATTATCTTCAAAAGTCTTCTCGATTTTGTATCTATTATCTATAATTTTCATTATATTCCCCTCTTTAGTTAATCCTAATTTTCTATATCCTTATTCATGGCTTCATACAAGTCTTTCAAACCAATATTTAAATTATTCTTTTCTTCATCGCTAAAGTTAGTTAATTTACCAGATAGAAATTCAATACGCTCACTTAAAACCTTTTCTAAAATAATATGTCCCTTATTTAATACTTCAATCCTTACTACACGTTTATCTTTGTCATCTTTCTTTCTAATTACAAGTTCTGATTTTTCCATTCGATCAATAAGGTCTGTAATAGTACTACATGCCAAAGACATCTTTTGACTTAACTCACCTATTGTCATAGTTCCTTGATTAATTAAAATTTGCAAAGCTGTAAATTGAGGGGCTGTTATATTAAAATCTGCTAATATAACTCTTCCCTTACGTCTAATTATATAATCAATCTTTCTTAGATATCTTTCGATATTAGCTATATCTTCAAATTTTTCTTGCAATTTCATTAACTCCTCTCCTTTGTCCTGACACAACTATATGTTTTATACTAAAATTCTAAATGCCCGAGGTACAATCTTAAAAGTTGCTGGAAGATGACCTCCAAACTCACCATCAATGTCAACTGGTATTTCTTCTTCAGTGCTTATTTTAATATTATTAGATTTAAAATATACTACATTAGGATGATTTATATGTTCTCCACTAAATATACTAAAAAATATATTAGCCAAATCTTGTACCCCAGATTTTTTTATAACAATTATATCTAATAGCCCATCAGTTACATCTGCCTTAGGTGCCATTTTTTTGAATCCACCTATTGATGAACTATTTGATACGATAAATAAAAGTATGTCATCATTTTTTGCATATTCATCACTTTCAATGTTTACTTTTATAGATTCTAAGTTTTGAAGAGTGAACTCCTTTAAACCCTCTAAATAATATGCCATTCTTCCTAAGACCATTTTGTTTTCAAGAGGTACTTGGTACCCAACATTTGATAATATTCCTCCTGCTGCCACATTCACAAAGTAATCGTCATTTACCATTCCTAAATCTACATCTATTGTTTCTTCCCTTTTTATCATTTCAAAAAAACTCAATATATTTTGAGGAATCTTCATATAGTTTGCAAAATCATTGACTGTACCTGATGCTAAAATAGCAACTGGTATCTTATTCCCAGCTTTTGCTATCCCAGTAGCTACCTCGTTAACTGTTCCATCTCCACCGCTAACAATTATTAGGTCCCATTCTTCTTTACATGTTTTAATGGTTTCATTCATTGCATCATCTTTTTTCTGAGTAATGAACTTATTGACTAAATAACCATCATTTAGTAATAGTATAGATAAGCGATCTAATCTCTTTTCAGTTGTTTGCCTACCAGAAGATGGATTATATATGATTTTTACCTTTTTCATTAACGGTCACCTTTCGTAATATATTACACAAACAACAAATAATATATCTATATTTAAGTTATTATTTCTATTATATCAGTAATCTGACAATTTTGAAATCAAATATTTTACAATTCTTACAAATTAATCAATAAATAACAAAGAACCCATATATTAGGGTTCTTATTTTTTCTTAATAATATTCTTCACCGTTTCAATTATATCCATAACAATTTGTATATAATCATTGATATTTTTAACATTATGCTGAAATGCAAAAGCTGTATCTGAGATACTGTCTGTAACGGTGTCTAAGGTATCAAAAACTTTATTAGCAGTATTATCAACAGAGTCTGTAATCGAGCCTACCTTTCCTGATATATCATTTAGATTATGAACTATACCATTGATCTCAGGGGTTAATTCTTTGATTGCATTATCTGCATTTTTTGTAATTGCATTGATATTTTCGGTTATCTCTGGTAATTGCTTAATTGTAGTATCTAATTCTTTTTGATTCTCTTCTATTATTGAGTTTACACCCTTTAGTATTTTAGCTAGATTTTTTAATATCAAGATTAAATAAGTCATAGCTCCAATTCCTAATAAAAAGAGAATCAACTTAAATAAATCTTGAATAGTTATAGGAGTAGTCATATGATCACTCCTAATTAAGCTTATCTTCTATATTGTCTGCAACATCTTCTACTAAATCTTCAACATCTTCTACTAAATCTTCAATCTCAATATTCTCTTGAATCTCATCTTTCTTCTCTTTAATTCCATTATATACATTTTTGATTTCTGTTTTAACTTTCTCTTGTAAATCCTTTGCTGCCTCAACCTTATCATCAACAGCTACTTTAAGATTTTCACTAACTTCCTTGGTTTTGTCTGCTATGTCTTGTCTAGTCTCTTTCCCTGATTTTGGTGCAAGTAATAATCCAGCAGCTGCTCCAACAGCAGTACCAATAGCAGTACCTACTGCAACATTTTTAGCTGTTTCAATCTTTTTCCCTCTCTCAATTTTCTTTTTCTTTTCCTCAATAAACTTATTTATCATTTAGATCTCCCCTTTTTAATATTTCATGAATTTTTATATATTTCTATTACCCAAATTAAATAATTATAATCAAAATATAAATATAGGCATGCTTTATTTAGTTTTAGAATTTCTCTTTTAAGATTTTTTGAAGCTCTGCTGCTTGATATCCACATTCTTCTGCAAACCTTTTAAATAAATCTGCTACCTCTGTATCATTTACTTTTTTTGAATGCACTTCATAGTCTCTTACCATTTCTTGTGAATCTAATATCATCTTTTTTACAAGTTCTTTTGTTGTTAGTTCCATTACTTTACCTCCTAGTATAATTTAAATAACAAATCTTATATAGATAATTGTCCCTCAATATAAGTTTTTTTATTCTTTTTTTAATAAATTTCATATTTGATACTTTCAATTCTTGTTATTTGCATTATAATAATATTAGGTAATTTATTTTGGGTATCGAAATGTTATCAAAAAAATAATAGCAAAAGGAGACTACTAAATAAATGAAATCTTTTCTAACTCTTAAAGACTTTATATCTAAACACAAATGGAAATACTTGATTGGCGTATTTTGGCTGTTGATCATTGATTCAGTTCAGCTTGTTGTCCCTCAAATTATTAGAAACCTAACGAATGATTTTGAGAACAATATTTTAAATTCAGGCAGAATTTTAAATTATGTAATATTAACTATACTAACAGGTGTTATTATCGGGGTTGGTAGATATAGTTGGAGGATCTATATATTTGGCACCTCTCGTACTCTAGAATATTACCTAAGAAAAAAGATTTTTAATCATTTATTAACACTTTCACCAAAGTACTTTAATACACATAAAACTGGAGACCTAATGGCCCATGCTACAAATGATGTAAATGCAGTTAGAATGGCCATGGGCCAAGGAATAATGATGATAGTAGATTCTAGCTTTATGACTATTCTTTCATTTGTTATGATGGCAAAGACAACAAATATTAAACTAACAGCAATAGCATTGTTTACATTACCATTTATTTTCTTTTTTGTTAGTAGATTTGGCAAAATAATTCACAAGCGATTTAAAACTGTCCAAGAAGCTTTTTCTGATCTCACTGATACATCTCAGGAAAGTTTTTCTGGTATAAGAGTCATTAAATCATTTGTACAAGAAGACTTAGTACTTAATAAGTTTTCAGAAGTAAATAATGATAATTTAAAAAAGAATATTAATTTAGTTAAAGTTTCAGGTACGTTTCACCCATTCATACAGTTCATATCCTCTATTAGTTTTCTATTAGTAATTTTTTATGGGGGTAAGGAAGTTATAATGAATAGAATAACCCTAGGTGATTTTATTGCTTTTAACTCATACTTGGGATTGTTAATATGGCCAATGATGGCATTAGGGTGGGTCATTAATATTCTCCAACGGGGTTCTGCTTCCATGGAAAGAATTAATACTATTTTAAATGAAAAACCAGATATAGTTGAAATTGAAAAACCTATTTCCTTAGACAAAGCTAAAGGAATAGTTAAGTTTGAAAATGTTAGTTTTAAATATCCTGGCTCAGAAACTTATGCACTTCAAAATCTAAGTTTTTCAATAGATGAAGGGAAGTCCTTAGCCATAGTTGGTCGAACTGGTAGTGGAAAAACAACAATTGTAAGCTTACTACTAAGACTGTATGATATCCAGAGTGGTAATATTTCATTTGATAATATTGATATTAAAAACATTTCTCTAAAATCTCTTAGAGAAAATATAGGTTATGTGCCTCAAGATAACTTTCTGTTTTCATCTACCATAGAAGAAAATATAAGTTTTGGTTTTGATAAATCTATATCCTATGAAAAAGTAATTGAGGCTGCCAGACTAGCTGAAGTTTACGATAATATAATAGAGTTTCCAAACCAATTTCAAACTGTCTTGGGAGAAAGAGGGGTTACTTTATCTGGTGGCCAAAAGCAAAGAACTTCAATTGCCCGAGCTATTATTAAGGAACCATCTGTCCTAGTATTAGATGATAGCTTATCAGCTGTAGATACTGAAACTGAAGAGAACATACTTAAAAATTTAGATAATATTATGAATACTAAAACTACAATTATTATAAGTCACAGAGTTTCTACAGTGAAAAACTGTGATGAAATAATTTTCTTAGCAGATGGAAAAGTTGTTGAAAGAGGTACTCACTCTTACCTTTTATCTATAAATGGGCACTATGCGGATTTATATGAAAAACAATTACTTGAAGAAAAATTAATAAATGATTAGGAGGGATATAAATGAGCAGCGAAATTCAAGATGACGAGATAATGGGTAAAGCCTATGATTCTAGACTTATGAAACGACTATTAAAATATGCAAAACCATATTGGACTTACCTCTTATTAGCTATTGTAATGATGATTGTGGTTACAGGCTTAGAGCTTTTAAGGCCTTACCTGCTTAAGATTACTATAGATGAACATATCACAGGTTATAAAAAATCTATGTATGAATTAAAAACAGACTCACCCTATGAAGGTGTTATCTATAATGGTTATAAATATGTACGTGTAGATTCTATTAAGGAAAGTGATCAAGCATCATTAATCTCATACCCCTTAGTAAATATAATTCAAGAAAATGGAAGCTATTACTTAGGTTCAATTGATGATGAAACAATAGAAAATAGGATTAAACTAGATAATGAAATATATATGGATTTTAGAGAAGTTGATATTGAAGGTATAAATAATGTCGCCATTATATTTTTAATATCCATAGTATTAGCTTTTGCATTTAATTATCTCCAAGTAATAATACTTAATTATACTTCTCAAAAAATAGTATTCAATATAAGACAAGAATTATTTTCCCATATTCAAGGACTTTCTATCTCTTATTTTGATAGAAATCCAATTGGAAGACTTGTTACTAGAGTAGCAAATGACACCGAAACCCTTAATGAAATGTATACTGGGGTATTAGTAAATCTTTTTAAAGATATATTTATTTTAATTGGTATAGTCTTTGTTATGATCAATATGGATTTAACTCTAGCTTTAATATCTTTTGCTCTAGTACCTTTTATCTTTGTAGCTTCATTAGTGTTTAGAAAAAAGATTAGGGAAATCTATAGATTAGGTAGATCCCAACTATCCAAAATCAATTCTACACTGAATGAAAACATAACTGGAATGAGAATTATTCAAATCTTTAAAAAAGAAAATAAAATTGCATCTCAATTCGATAGTATTAATCAAGATTATTTAGATACATCAAAGAAAGAAATAAAATTATTTGCAATTTTTAGACCTTCAATAGAAGTTGTACGTTCTCTAGGTATCGCAGCTTTAATATACTTTGGTGGTGGCAAGGTCGTATCTAATTCTATAGAATTTGGAGTATTATATATTTTTATAGACTATTTACAGAAGTTCTTTGAGCCTATCCTTGATTTAACTGAAAAGTATAATATATTGCAATCTGCAATGGCATCAAGTGAAAGGATCTTTAGTGTATTAGATAATAATACTATAATAGAAAATCCAGAAAATCCAACTAATGTAGCTGAAGTTAAAGGTAAAATTGAATTTAAGAATGTATGGTTTGCCTATGATTCTGATAATTGGGTGTTAAAGGATATTAGCTTTACAATATATCCTGGTGAGACTGTGGCCTTTGTTGGGGCAACTGGTGCAGGAAAATCATCTATTATAAATCTAATTACTAGATTTTATGATATACAGCGTGGTGAAATATTAATAGACGGAGTTAATATTAAAGATTATGATAAATTTCATCTAAGAAAAAATATTGGAGTTGTACTACAAGATGTATTTCTATTTACTGGTACCATAGAAGAAAATATTCGTTTAAACAATTTGGAAATTTCCGATGATAAAATAATTGAAGTGGCAAAGTATGTAAATGCCCATTATTTTATAGATAAATTACCAAATAAATATAAGGAACCAGTCATGGAAAGAGGTTCAACCTTATCCTCTGGTGAAAGACAACTTCTTGCCTTTGCAAGGACCTTAGCTTATAATCCATCAATACTAATATTAGACGAAGCTACTTCAAGCATAGATACAGAAACTGAGCTTCTAATACAAGATGCTTTACAAAAACTAATTAGAAATAGAACTACTATTGCTGTTGCCCATAGACTTTCTACTATACAGCACGCAGATAATATTATTGTATTAAGCAATGGAGTCATTAAGGAAAGTGGTAACCATCAAAAGTTACTAGCTGAAGAGGGAATTTACTATGATTTATATAAACTTCAATACAAAGAAACATTTCAAGAATAATACATTAGTACTTTAGAATTATAAAATATATTATAATTCAGAAAAAGAAATAGCAAAAAATCCTCTTAAGTTACCTTAAGAGGATTTTTCTAGTATCCGTAATGCCGTCATCTTATCTAATTCATGCCCGCCTTTTTTAAAAGGGGGGTTCCTGTCATTATTTTCTAACTTCCCCTAAAAGGGGCGTGTTATCCAATAATAAACTCAGACACCCATGTCTGTTATGTCGGTTGAATTATCAAAGCCATCGCACATCACAGAATATTTCTTAATTTCACTATATACCTTTTGTCTTAATTATTCAAGTTAATATATATTGAATCTTATACTATATCTTGGAAAGTATGTTGTTTATTTCATCCTCATTCAATACTTCTTTCTCTATAAGATTCATAGCTAGCGACTCCAGGTCCTCTTTATGACTACTTAACAGATTGATTGTTTCTGAATAAAGATGATCTAAAATATCTTTAGTTCTCACTATCAATCCCCCATCATCAAGGTTTTTATTTGATAGGGCATTATAGTTTATTAGACCTGTAGCCTCATCCATTCCATATACCCCAATCATAGCTAATGTCATATCTGTAGCTTTTTCTAAATCAGAAGAAGCGCCTGTAGTTATATCTCCTTTGCCATATATTATTTCCTCTGCTGCTCTTCCTCCTAAGGCTATCATTATATTAGATAATATATCTCCCTTAGTTTGATACATTTTATCTGGTGGAATATTCATGCTAAATCCACCCACCCCTCTTGTACTAGGTATTATACTTACCTTAGTTACCCTATTATCTTTTGATCTAATCTTAGTAACCAAAGCATGTCCAGCCTCATGATATGCTGTTATTTCTTTATCTCTATGACTAATTCCTGATCTGTCTTTCTTTTCATCTCCAACTAAAACAGAATAATATGCTTTATTAATATGATTCATAGTTATTTCTTTTGATTTTTCTTTTACCGCAATTATGGCAGATTCATTCATTAAATTCTCTAATTTTGCACCGCTAAAATACACGGTCTCTAATGCTAATTTTTTCAAATCTACATTCTTGGAAACTGGCTTATTATTGCAATGAAGCTTTAGTATCTTATATCTACCATTAACATCTGGCAAAGAAACTTCTACTTGCCTATCAAATCTTCCTGGTCTTAGTAAGGCATCATCTAGTATATCTATCCTATTAGTTGCAGCTACAACAATTATACCATCATTTTCATTAAATCCTGACATCTCTGTCAACAATGCATTTAAGGTTCTATCCCCTTCCTCACTTCCTGAAGGATTATCACCGGATTTTCTCTTTTTCCCAAGAGAGTCAATTTCATCTATAAAAATAACAGACTTTCCTGCCTCTTTTGCTCTTTTAAACAGTTCTCTTATACGACTAGCACCTACTCCTGCATATACTTGTACAAAATCAGAACCCGATACTGCATAGAATGGTACCCCTGCTTCTCCTGCCATTGCCTTTGCTAGAAGGGTTTTTCCTGTTCCTGGAGAACCATATAAAAGTACACCCCTTGGTAATCTAGCTCCATAATTATTATATATTTCTGGGTTTTTTATAAAGTCAACCATATCCATTAATGATTCCTTAGCCTCTTCATTTCCTGCTACGTCTTTAAAACTTATAGCACTAGATGCAGAATTTAAAGCATCCATCTTAGATATATCAGACATCTCTTTTTCAGCTTGTTTGGACATGTTTTTATTTAAGTAGTATACCATTACTCCCATTCCTATGACAAATAACATAATTGGCAATCCCTGATCCAAAGTAATTTCATCCTCTATTACTTTTATATTATATAATAACAATTCCTCTTTAAACTTTTCAGTTCGTGGATTATCAGTAATTACTTCATTCCCATTTTTTAATTTTACTTCTATCTTCCCACTATTAGACAATACAACTTCATCAACTAAGCCCTTTTCTACATGAGTTAGAAATAAAGTATAACTAATTTCCGAAGCCTTGTTCTTATCCTTGATATAATATAATCCACCTAATAATATAGTCGCTGAAATAATTATACATAAAAGTATTTTTACTTTATTTGTTATTCTCATAACAACCTCCTTGGGTTTACATAATCTATTATAAATTATAACACCAAAGGAGTTATATGTCTATTTCCTACATTTGTAAGTTATTCTACAAAAAGTTAAAATGAAATGGATCTTATAAGATCCATTTCATTTTAACTACTTTTTATTATTTAACATCTCTAAAACCTTGTCTAATTTTTCATTTTGTTCATCAGATAGCATTGGCCTAATACTATCTAATTTGCTTAGTATAGTATCAAACTGTTCCTCACTAATCTGATCCTCCATTTCGCCCTTTACTTTTATTATCTCAACAAATATATCCTCTTCTGATTTATCTTTATATTTATCTGCAAAATTACCGATCATTAATACCTCTGCTTCACTTGGATTATACTCCTCAATATTATCAATAAATTTTTTAATATGCTTATCTTTCATAACATTACCCCCTCTCTTTTATCTTTATTTTATGAGACTGTAAGTAAATATATTACTAAATCTAGGAACAACTATTATTTCATTCTGCATATACTAGATATTATATCTTATAATTTAGGGGGGCTAATATTGGAAAATAAATTATTGATAATGGTGATAATACTACTAATAGGAAAAAACAAAGATAGAGAATTTTCTAGTTTAAAGGCAGTTAGTGATTTTATAAATACTATGCAGCTAAATCCTATGTATACAGTTGAGAAAATTAATATTGTGAAAAAAATAGGGCCGTACTTTCCTGAAGATTACATACCTTTGATAAACAAGTCCATATTATTTACTGAAAAACTAATTAAAATAAATGAACTAGTTGACTTTATGCAAAATGAAGAATATAGATATGTGAAAGAAGCAATAGCTGTTAATAATAATAAAGAGCGACTAAGTAAAATTATAGGAATTATACAAAGAGAAATGCCTAAAACGGATTTGAAAAATATGGGAACTGTAATGGATTTAATCGTAAATATAGATAAATATAAAACTATTTTTACTATGCTAAACTCTGTAATGAGCAACCAAGATGGCCTAAAAGATACAAATTCCCTAATGGCTTTAATACCCACCCTTTTAGGTAGTGAAAACACAATGGATAGTGAAAAAACAAATGAAATGAATAAAATGATGGAGATATTTAAATTACTGAATACACCCAAAAAAGAAAATAATATAGAAAGTAATAAAATTGAAATCACAGAAAAGCTAACTAAAGAATAAGCTTTTACTTATTCTTTAGTTGGTTTATTAAAAACTTCATATCTTCTGGTAAAGGAGCAATAAATTCCATTGGTTGTCCTGTTCTTGGGTGTTTTATCTTTAAATAATATGAATGTAAAGCTTGCCTATTTATATAAGGGCTTCCTTCACTGTATAAAGTATCCCCAATTATTGGATGACCTATGGATTCTAGATGTACTCTTATCTGATGGGACCTGCCTGTAAATATTTGTACATCAAGGAAAGAAGCATTATTATATTTTTCAATAACCTTATATTTAGTCAAAGCATCTTGCCCATCTTCACTTACTGTTTTTCTAATACTTTTATCTTCTTCTCTTCCAATGGGAGAATCAATAAACTCTTCATCTTTTACCATAACTCCTGATACTATTGCCTGGTATTTCTTTTCTACTCCATTAGATTCAAATTGTAATGCCATTTGTTGATGAGCAAATGGATTTTTTGCTACTATCAAAATACCTGTCGTATCCATATCTAGTCTATTAACAAACCTTATCTTTTTCTTTATTCTATTGTCTTGAAAATAATAAGCAATACCATTAGATAAAGTATTACTTTGATGGGACTTTGTAGGATGAACTACAATATTAGGTTGTTTATTTATTATTAAAAGGTCGAAATCCTCATAAACAATATCTATATCCATCTTTTCAGCTCTTATATTCTCTACTTCATCATCCATATAAAGGGATACAAGATCTCCAGCACTAAGCAAAATGCCCTTTCTCACAAATTTACCATTAACATAGATCTTTTTAGCTTTATATAACTTTCTTATTAGTCTTCCAGACAATTCTTTGCTATTAAGAAAGTTTTCTAAATCTAAATCATCTTCTTTAACTTTGAAAATAACAATATTCTCATTTTCTTCAAACAAATTCATAATTTCCTCCAATTTTATGTGCTTTTATTATATAATATAGTTAATGCTAATTATATCAGATTTTATATATTTTAAAAGTCCAAAACCAATTGGGGGGGTAATTTGTGAGTAATACTAAGAACAGAATAATAAATGTAATATCAAACAGTAATTTTGAATCAAGAAAAACATCTCAGCTTTTAACAGAAAAGCTTAAAAATAGGGACTTCATCATATCAGATAAATATAGTTATGACGCAGAGCTCAATATTTGTGTAGGAGGCGATGGGGCATTTTTAAGGGCTGTTCATAGAAATAAGTTTCCAAGTATTCCTTTTGTAGGGATTAATACAGGTCATTTAGGATTCTTTCAAGAAATTATTCCTGAAAATATAGATGAATTTATAGATAAGTATATCAACATGAATTATGTAGAAGAAAAAATATCACTAGTTAGTGCAACTATATATACGAGGGATAAATCTTTCTTACTTACAGGTGTTAATGAAATAGTAATTAAAGGTATAAAATCAAAGGTAGTTCATCTTGAAATCTTCTTAGATAACAATCATCTAGAAAGATTTAGTGGTGATGGAGTTATTATATCAACCCCTGTAGGTTCTACTGCTTATAATTTTTCCAGTGGCGGTAGTATAGTGTATCCTTCGCTAAAAACTTTACAACTTACTCCACTCTCACCAATTAGTTCTAAAGCCTATAGATCTTTACCAAATAGCGCTATAGTCCCTGGGGATATAGTAATATCCATTAGACCGGAATTGAGATATGAGAATTCAATTTTATTAATAAATGATGGAGTTGAGTTTAAGTATAATAATATAAAATCTATAGACTTAAATTTGTCAGATAAAACCATAACTAGATTAAACTTTGATAAGGATATGTATTGGAATAATCTTAAGAGTAAGTTTTTATAATATTTTACCCCATTATATTTACTATAATGGGGTAATTTGTAATCTAGATTAACTTATCCATTTCATCTACTAATTTGCTAAATAATTTCATTGCATTATTCACTGGCTCT
>CAZIII010000012.1:0-27120 GCA_964539425.1 uncultured Tissierellaceae bacterium
CCATGTCTTTCCTATTCTTTACCTCTATGCCATTTATTGAAAGTAATATATCCCCAGTTTTAATATTCAACTTTCTAGCTATACTATTAGGATTTGCTTGTAATACCTTTACTCCCCTATATGGAGATATAAATATAGGATTTCTTCTTTCTTCACTAGCTTTGTTTTGTAAAATAATATATTCATGGCCTAATAAAGCAAATATTGGTGACAGAAAAAGATTATCTACATTCTTAGAAATATATAATAAAATCAAACTATAGATAAATAGATTCAGTGATGTTTTTAATATTTTCTTCCTAGGGTAAGATGAAATGGAATAGTCTCCATAGCTTAAAATTGCAATTAAAGTAATAGGTTGAATTAGGCCATCACCCATGAATATTACAAAGGGAATAGGCCAGAATCTATTCATATTAAATCCACCAACTAGCTGACTTTCTGTCTCTATTATAATAGGTAAACTTGCTCTTCCTCCATCAAATAAAATCAATATACTCTCTATTATATGAAGTACTGCAACTACAGACATCACCTGAGATACTTGTATATTAGGATACCCTGTGATTAAGCTAAACAAGGAGACTAATCCTCCTCCATATGCAAAGCACATATACCTAGTATTGATAAATGATAGCATGATTACAGTAGCTAATATATACATAAAATCCTTTGGTATTATTACGACTCCTAAATATAGGAATACTACCGTAACAATTATCCCTCCAATCATCCCAAATCCTGCAGAGGTAATAAGTTTTATAATAATAGCTCTCCTATATCCTATGTTCTCCCTTTCTAATTTACCCAATTTCCTATATTGAAAGTATATAATGCAGAGAACTATAATAAAAAAAGGAGACTTTAAAGTATTTAAGATATCTATTATTGTAAATAACACAATTTGATATAGACCATACATACTTTGATTCTCCTTTTAATAATTATTTAATTTTTAATTTAACTTCTTCTACGGCTCTTCTTAATTGATTATCTTCTTTTAGATTATCTACACCTATTGTTTCTATATCTTCTGGTAATTCTACAACTATGTCTGGTTCTATCCCAATGCCATGAATGTTTATTCCATTTGGTGTAAAGTACTCTGATATTGTTAACTTTAATCCAGTTCCATCTTGTAAATCCCTTATTCTTTGTACTACACCTTTACCAAATGTGGTTGTTCCAATTAGTATACCTCTATTGTGGTCTTTAATAGCTCCTGCAAGTATTTCTGATGCAGAGGCAGAGCCTCCATTTACAAGTAAGACAAGTGGATAATTAACCATGGATTTCCCAGATTTTATATATTCCCTGTCTCCACTCTTAGTTTCAGTATATACAATATCTCCTGCTCCTAATAATTCATCTGCTATTTGGGTACATACATCTAATAATCCGCCTGGATTGTTTCTTAAATCTATTATCAATCCTTCAATATTGTTCTTTCCTAACTTATCTAACTCCGCCTTAAAATCTTTATATGTCAAATCATCAAAGGAAGTGAGTTTTATATATCCAATGTTATCATCGATAATACTTGATTTCACAGTAACCAATCTTATCATTTCTCTAATTATTTCAATATCTAATACTTCATTCTTTCCTTCCCTATCTTTTCTCATTATTGTCAAAGTTACTTTAGTATTTGGTTCCCCCTTCATTACCTTCACGGCTTCATCCATGTTTTCACCTAGAAACTCAGTACCATTAACTTTTATTATCTTATCTCCACTCTTAATCCCAGCTCTTTCTCCTGGGGTATCTTCTATTGGGGAAACAACTGTAATAAGATTATCCTCTCCAGGAGTAACTACTACGCCAATTCCGCCAAATGTTCCACTTGTTTGTTGTATTAATGATGCAAACTCATCCTCAGTCATATATGCTGAATATGGATCTTCTAAGGATGCAAGTAGACCTTTTAATTGGCCATCAATTAACTTGCTCTCATCTACATCTCTTAAGTAATTTTCCTTAACATAGTTTTCTACTGCCATAACCTTGGAAAACTTGTTATATACTGCTTTAAGTTGGTTGTATTCTGCCTTTGGAATATATGCCTTGTTGTTGAAACTAACACTCATTAAATTTGTTACACCAAAAGTGGTTAGGTTTGTAATTAATAATAGAATTACTATTAAACTTATGACTTTCTTCTTGGACATTTTCTCACCTCATAATTTTAGGTTATACAGCTATTGTATTTATTTTACATAAAGATTATACCATTAATTGAATGATTTGAACAGAATACCATTTCCCTCAGTTTCGCAACTCAAATCTATTTACTCACTACCGTTCGTATAGATTTGGTGCTCATTGCGTTTGACCTACATCAGCTCACTATCGTTCACTGTGTTAGGTCATAAAAAAAAGGGGATTATTTCCCCTTTAGCCATGGCATTGGATCTTGATATGCTCCATCTTTCCTTACTTCAAAATGACTATGTGGTCCAGTTGACATCCCTGTGCTTCCACATTTAGCTATGGTGTCTCCTCTTTTCACATTGTCTCCTACTGATACTACTAATTTTGAATTATGTCCATACAGTGTAACTATTCCACCGCCATGGTCTATCATTATAGTCTTTCCATAGCCTCCCAAGGTTCCTGAATAAATTACTTCTCCTGCAGTTGCAGCTACAATAGTTGTCCCTGTAGGTGAAGGTATATCTATACCTGTATGAAACTTTTTAGTCTTTAAAATAGGGTGATTTCTATATCCATAAGGTGAACTGATCCTTGAATAACCTGGAACAGGCCACTCCATTTTTCCACCTGAATATGGTCCTGTGTTTTTCTGCAATTGTACTATTTTTGACTCAATTTCTTTAGCATAATCATTTAATTTATCAACTTCAGCTTCTAAGGTTTTCAAATCTTTTGCCAGTCTACCCATTAAATCTTCTTTTTCTCTTGTAGCTTTAGCTAGATCACTTCTTCTTACCTCTAGCTTAGTCTTAGATAATTCTATTTCTTTCCTCTTTGTTTCTAATTCCACTTTTTTAGTATCAACGATATCCCTTTGTTCCTTCATATATGATATCAACTCTGTATCATGTTTGGCTATTGCCTTAATCATATCTTGTCTTGATAAAAAATCCTTTATACTCGAAGATGATAAAAGCACCTCAATGTATCCTACTTTTCCAGTCTTATACATTACCCTAAGTCTTTTATTAAACATATCCTTTTTTTCATCAATATTTTCTTCAGCTTCTACAAGCTCTAATTCTGCTGCTTCAATATTCAACGAAAGGTCCTCTAGTTCTTTTTCTACATTTGATATCTGGATTGTAGCATCATCCAGTTTTGTATCTAAGTCTTCAATTTGCTTTGATACATTCTTAGTTTCCTTTTCTAGCTTCTTGATTTCATTTGCCTTTTTATCTATTTCCCTATCAATATTTTTCTGCTCTTTTTTCAAATCATTAACATTCCCTGAAGCATAAGCTGTGATGACATTAAAAGTCAAAAGTACAGCAAGTATTAAAAATATTATTTTTCTTTTGCTAGACATTATTTTTTTCCCCCTTACACATTAAGAAAACGCTTTAAAGATACTATACTCCCTAATGCACCTATGCCAACACCTATTGCTGTAAACATAATTGCTATATCCTTAACTAATAATGATGGTGGTACCAGATAAACTGTAAACAAGACATATAATTGATCATTTACAGATTTAAAGAAGTATTCATACCCATAATTCAATATCAGTATAGATAATATGGCTCCAATTAAACCAAATAATATTCCCTCAATGATAAATGGTCCCCTAATATATCCGTTAGTTGCACCAACATATTTCATTATATTTATTTCTCTTTTCCTTGAGGCTACTGTAATTTTTATGGTATTTGAAATTATGAATATAGATACTAATACTAAGATACCTATTATGACAATCCCGCCAAATCTAATATAGTTTGCAAACACCATAAGCTTGTCTATAACATCTTTATAATATTTTACATCCTCTACTCCATCTATTAGCTTGACTTTCTCAACCACTCCATCAGCATATTCTATCCCTTTTAATTGAATTATATATGAATTTTGAAGCGGATTATCATCTTCTAATCCTTCTAATATATAACTATCTTCTTCCCATTCTTCCTTCAATATTTCCAAACCCTGATCTTTAGATTGGAAAATAACTGATAATACGCCTTCATTTTCCTTAATAGAATTTTCAATATCTGCTAATTCCTCTTGTGTAAGTTCAGTGTCATAGTCTAAAAACACCTGAACTTCATCAAATTTTGTCTTAACTTCTAGGACAAGATTATTTATAGTCAAAATTAATATTAAAACCAAACCAAGTATCAAAAGTACAGCGGATATTGATCCGATGGATGCTAATCCCATCCCTCGATTTCTCCACATACCCTGAAATCCTTGTTTACTAATATTCTTAATTATACGAAATCCCATCGCCATACCCACCTTTCTGTTCATCTCTGACTAATAAGCCATCATGGATTTCTATTACTCTCTTCTTCATACTATTTACTATGTCTTTGGCGTGGGTTGCCATAAGGATTGTTGTGCCTCTTCCATTGATTTCAGTTAATACTCTCATTATTTCTCTTGCAGTGTCTGGGTCCAAGTTTCCTGTGGGCTCGTCCGCTATTAAAACAGGTGGGTTGTTAACAATTGCCCTGGCAATAGACACTCTTTGGTGCTCCCCTCCAGATAATTGATCTGGAAAACTGGATGCTTTTCTACTTAAATCTACCATACTAAGTACCATTGGTACCCTTCTTCTTATTTCCTTTGGATGTGATCCAACTATCTCCATGGCAAAAGCCACATTTTCATAAACTGTTTTATTAGGGAGCAATCTAAAGTCCTGGAAAACTACTCCTATATTTCTCCTAATAAATGGTACCCTTCTATTTTTAACTTTTGTAATATCCATATCATTTAATATTATTTTACCATTGCTTGTTTCTTCTTCTTTTAGTAGCAATTTTATTAAGGTAGATTTACCTGCTCCACTTGTTCCTACTAGAAAGACAAATTCTCCTTTATGTATATCTAAATTTATATTTGAAAGTGCTTTAACCTTATTATCGTACTCTTTACTAACATTTATGAATTTTATCAAATACATCACCTCAATTTTCTATAATATAATATATGAAAGCTTGAGTAAAGTTCCAATATTTATCAATTATTTTTTACATTACCCTATTAGTATATTATAATATAAAATGAGAGATAAATAAACCATAAGAGGTGATTATTTTGGATAAAAAAGAATTAAGGAAGGAAATTTTACGAAAAAGAGCGAAAATTACAAAGGAAGAGAACGACAAATATAGTAATACCATTGCAAATACACTATATGAAATGAATTCTTATAAGGAAGCTAATACTATTATGTGCTTTATTAGTTTTGCTAATGAAATAAATACTAGAGAGTTAATTGAGACATCAATAAAGAATGGTAAAACCCTTGTTATACCCATTACTATACCTGAAACTAAGGAGTTAAAAATATCTCAAATCTTGGATTTTTCAGAGCTTGAAAAAGGATTTTATAACATTCTTACTCCTAAAGAAGAATTCATAAGATATATAGACCCTAGTACTATAGACCTAGTTTTGGTTCCTGGTGTAGTTTTTGCAAAAAATGGTTATAGAATAGGCTATGGTGGAGGATATTATGATAGATTTTTATCTAAACTAGACAAGTCAGTTCCAAAAGTTGCAATAGGATTTGATTTGCAAGTTGTTGAGGAAGTTCCTACAGAAGATTTTGATATACCTGTGGATATGATTGTAACTGAAGAAAGAACAATTAAATGTTAATACCATGGCCCCTATGGCTACCTTCGTTTTCTTCTTCATATGTTTTCTCCCTTCAATTCTATAAATTTATTGCACCATATACTAGTTCTACATAAAACTTCAAAACCCTTCCGGTAATATTATCCAATCAAATAAAAAAGGAGATAATAGCGTTCTTCCACTATTCTCTCCTAAATATTGGATTTTAATCCTTATATTCTATATCTAGATGTACTTCTTCAGGCATATCTTTTAAGTTAGTTTTTACAACAATAAATGGATAGCTATATTCTTGTTCTACTATTTCATTAGGGTCAGGATCAGTAAATTTTGTGTAAACAACTAAATCAAATACATCTTTTGAGTATTTTTCTTTAATTATTTGGCTTATCTCTACTAGATACCCCTGAGTGTTTTTCTCTCCCCTAGTAACTACAACATAAATATCATCTCTATATTTACATGTTAGGGCCCTTTCTTCCATTAAATATCTAGGTAGCATTTCAGATATTTTATCCGGAATATCTTCTTCACTTACCATTTTAAACTTTATTTCTCCTTCATTACTCTTTAATACTTTAGGTATAAAAACAATTCCAATGATTAATATAATAGCTAAGATAATAATATAAGATTTTTTCAATCCAATCCCCCCAATAATTAATCTTATATAATTAATATTCTCTTGGTCTTTGGATTATGAATACAAATTAAGAAGGGCCTCTGATATTTTCCATAATCAGAGGCCCTTCTTAATTCAATTAAGCAAGAAAAAATCTTTGCTAGATTAATTTCTTTGCTTTCTCAATTATATTTTCCACATTAAGTCCATATTTATCTAGAAGTTTATTTCCATCTCCTGATTCTCCAAAGGTGTCCATGGTACCAATTCTAGTGACGCGA
Organism: uncultured Tissierellaceae bacterium; assembly: GCA_964539425.1. GTDB lineage: Bacteria > Bacillota > Clostridia > Tissierellales > Tissierellaceae > JAVKTS01. The sequence continues at coordinate 6,709 of CAZIII010000012.1, forward strand.
GTTGGATGGTTCTCAGATACTACTTCTGCTACAGCACTACCTAACCCCCCTATAATACTATGTTCTTCAACTGTTATTATAGCTTTAGTTTCTTTTGCAGCTTTTACTATTATTTCTTCATCTATAGGCTTTATACTTGCCATATTTATTACTCTAGCTGATATACCTTCTTCAGCAAGTTTCTCAGCTGCTTCTAGTGCCTTTGCCACCATAACACCTGTAGCGATAATCGATATATCTTTTCCTTCTTTTAATTCTACGCCTTTACCTATTTCAAATCTATAATTTTCATCAAATATCACAGGTACTTTTGCCCTTCCCAATCTAATATATACAGGTCCATTATGTTCTGCTGCCTTGATAATACATTGCTTTGTTTCTATGGCATCTGCAGGACTTAGAACCACCATATTTGGTAGAGACCTCATTAAGCTAATATCTTCCAATGCTTGATGTGTCGCTCCATCTTCTCCTACTGTTAAACCAGCATGAGTTGCTGCTATCTTTACATTTAGCTTTGGATAACATATGGAGTTTCTTATGATCTCAAAGGCACGACCTGTAGCAAACATAGCAAATGTAGATGCAAAAGGTATTTTACCAGCAGTTGACAATCCTGCTGCTGTACCCATTAAGTTTTGTTCAGCTATTCCCACATTAAAAAATCTATCAGGATACGCCTTAGCAAAAACCGATGTTTTAGTAGATCCAGAAAGGTCTGCATCTAATACGACAACATTGTTATTTAACCCACCTAGTTCTTTTAAAGCTTCTCCGTATGCGTCTCTTGTTGCTATCATATTAGTCATCTAATCCACCTCCTAGTTCTTCAATTGCTTTTTTAGCTTCTTCTGTAGATGGAGCCTTTCCATGCCAACCTACTTGATTTTCCATAAATGAAACACCCTTACCCTTAAATGTCTTTGCTATAATCATTGTAGGCATTCCTTTAGCAGTTTTTGCACTTTCCAAAGCACTTAATATTTCATCAAAAGAATGTCCATCAATATGCAATACATTCCAACCAAATGATTTAAACTTTTCATCTATTGGCTCAATATTCATTATATCTTCATTTTTACCGTCTATTTGAAGTCCATTATGATCTAAAAATACAGCAAGATTATCTAATTTGTAGTGAGCTGCTAGCATAGCCGCTTCCCAAATCAATCCCTCTTGACACTCTCCATCTCCTATGATTGCATAGACTCTATAATCCTTCTTATCCAGTTTTCCAGCTAGAGCCATTCCATTTGCAGCAGCTAGACCTTGTCCTAATGACCCTGTAGTCATGTCTATTCCTGGTATACCCTTCATATCTGGATGTCCCTGTAACATTGAATCAATCTTTCTAAAGGATTTTAGTTCCTCTTTAGGAAAAAATCCTCTTTGTGCTAATGTTCCATAGATAACTGGAGTCCCATGACCCTTTGATAGCACAAACCTATCTCTGTCCTCCCATTTTGGATTAGCAGGGTCTATCCTCATTTCTTTAAAATATAATGCAGTTAAAATTTCAACTGATGATAAGGATCCTCCCGGATGGCCTGATTGAGATTTCTCTAACATATTAATAATATCTACCCTAATCTTACGTGCTATTTCTTGTAATTCCATTTTATTTCTCCCTTCTATTTATTTTCTATTTATATGTGAATCCTTCTCCCAATACTTCATACATTTCTGATACCATGACGAAAGCTTTAGGATCTATCTCCTTTACTATTTCTTTTACCCTAGTAAATTGAGATCTAGGTACTACGCATAACAATACTTCCTTGTCTTCCTTGGAATACATACCCTTCCCTTTTAACAAAGTTACTCCTCTATCTAATTCTATCATAAGTCTCTCAGATACTTCTACTGGGTGATTGGTCACAATAAAAAATCCCTTTAAATACCCAACACCTTCCAATATCATATCTATTACCTTCATGGAAGTATAGAGGGCTATTATTGAGTATAAGGATACCTCTATCTTCCTCTCTACTGCACCTGCAAAAATAACTACACATAAATCAATTATTGTCATAAGTGTAGCAATACTTAAACTTGGGAACCTTTTATTCAAGATAGACCCTGCTAAGTCTGTTCCTCCTGTAGTTCCTCCAAATTTAAACACTATACCTAATCCTATCCCTACCAATACTCCTCCAAATAAGGATGATAACAATAAATCACGAGTCAGTATATTTGGTGGTAGAAATCTCAAAATCAAAGACAGTACTAATGTTGCATAAAGAGTCTTTATAGCTGCTGATTTTCCTAATATTTTATATCCAAAAATAAATAATGGAATATTTATAGCTAAGTTAGTAATATATATGGGTATTTTAGTCATTTTTTCAATGACAACTGCAAATCCTGTTACCCCTCCTGGTGCTATGGTATTAGGTGCAAGAAAATATTGCAAAGCTATAGCCAGCAGTGATACACCTATTCCAATTAATATATAGTCTAATAATACCTTATACCACTTTTCACTTTTGTCCATAGCTTCCTCCTTATTTTACAGCATTCTTTGAAAATAAAACTTTCAGCATAAATTTAGGTATGACAATTTGCCTTTTAATTCTTGATGGTTCTCTAAGCAATCTATGAAGCCATTCAACACCAAGCTTTCTAAATATATCAGGAGTCATCTTCAGATTACCTGATAGAACATCCATGACCCCACCATTGCCTATTATGACTTTTCCCGCTATTTTGTATCTATTTTTATCAATCCAAATTTCTTGTTTTGGAAACCCTAAACCAACAAAGATTATATCTGGTTTTGAAGAATTTATATCTTCTATGATCTTCATTTCATCTTCAGAATTATCATTGCCAGTATGACTACCTTTAAAGTATCCATGATGGTAGCCTACAATTCTAACATTAGGATAATCTTTTCGAATATTTTCTGCAGCTGATTTTGCCACACCATCCTTGCCACCAAGAAGATATAAACTATAGTTATTTTCATTGGCTATATCTAAAAGTTTTAAAGATAAATCATATCCTGTAACTCTTTCTTTTATAGGCTTTCCTTTAATCCTTGCGGCATAGATTATTCCTATACCATCTGCTGTAATTAAATCCCCTTTATTTATCAAGTCTCGTAGGCTACAATCATCCTTGGCTCCCATTACTATCTCAGGATTAGGTGTATATAATACCTTTAATTCATTTCCCTTTAAAAATTTCTCTAATTCTTTAACTGCATCATTAAATCTAATATTATGTATCTTTACTCCAAATATTTCTATACTTTCCACATTATCACCTGTCTTTATTTAAAAGTTGTATAATTATCTTTTCATTTTCACTTAATCGGTTTCTTAAATTTTCAACCTTTCTGTGAAGCCTAAGTTTATATTCTTCTTCTTTACTTATCTTCTCTTTTATTTCTTCCAATAAGGATTCGTAATTCAACTTATCTATATAACAAAATATAGGTTCATCTATGGCTTCCATAAAGTTTGTAATCTTAGGGTCATATGATATGGCTGTCATTGGAGTATTCATTACAGCACTGAATATAAGTGAATGCAACCTTACGCCTACTAATAAATCTAAATTCCCCACCATGCTCAACATCTGATTTAAATCATACTTGCCCCTAAAGAAGATAGCTTTATTCTTCATGTTTTTTTCTATATCAGATAATATTTTGATATCTTCTCCGTGATGGAAAGGGATAAACACCACATTAACTCCCATGGTATCCATTACCTCATCTGCTACTCTAGATATTACATCTACAAGATTCCTATCTTTATCTCTTCCCCTTAAGGCAAATCCTATTGTAGGCTTGTTTTCATCCCATATACTTGATTGAATTAACATATCTTTTCCCTGAAGAGTATCCATTTTCTTTAATCCAATTACAGGGTCTGCCGTAACGCATATGTTTTTGTTTTTAATCTTCATCTCTCTCAATACATTTTCAGACTTATGGTCTCTCAATGTGATATAGTTAACTCTATTTAGTACCCTCTTTGTTAAAAACCTATTTAAAGGTCTATTGATTGGTCCAATTCCTTGACTATATACCATAACCTTCTTACGACAAAGGATACCAATCATCATAATAATTAGGTAATACAGTATACTCCTATTACTTGTTACATCTTGGAGGAGGCTTCCCCCTCCCGATATTAATAAATCACTTCTCTTAATTTCTTTAATTATTTGAATAAATTTGCTTCTACTTATTGCTTTAACTTTATGTTTATTATAAGTCAATTCAGGGTTCTTTGATAATACTGTTATATCTATATCATTAATATTATCATTTAAATTAGATATAATTGCAGTAAGTATAGACTCATCACCTAAATTGTTAAATCCATAGTATCCCGAAATTACCACTTTACTCATGGAACCATTCTCCTCTCAGGGTCTTTGCTAACTTCACCCCCAAATCTACAATAATAACATAAATAATACCTAGAACTAATCCAAATATCAATCCATAAAATGTCCTAATTATTGATAAATACATAGGTGTTCTTAGATGTGTGAAAGTATTAACTATAGATGTCTGTCCTATGACTACTGCAAGGCCTACTAAAAATAATAATAATTTTTTTCTGTTAAAAGCCGTGTAAACAGCTAATATTATTGCAGGAAAAGCTACTAAAAATTCCTTAATCCTTGGTCTTGCCATTAATTTTAGCTCTAAAAAGTTCCTACCTATCATTTCAAGATTAGATGGTTGAACATTGGTTTCATGCCCAGTTCTAGCTAAATAAATATATCCTGCAGCTCCAATAAAAACAAATAATACTAGGAAATAAATTTTTATATTATCAACTAATATATCTTTTATATCTGAAATATTAAGCTTTGTAATAGATTTATCTTTTTCTTTTCTATACCCAAAATATCCTAAAAATGTTATAGAATATAACAATATAGGTATCAATTGACTTATTTTAATTCCTCTGAATATATCCATCTCTAATAAAAATTCAGTACTGGAAAGCAGGGATGATACAAACAAGGACCCTATGGAGGATATCAATGCCATTGTTATAATTAGTTTTCCTCCCGTTAATATACTTCTTTTAAGTGTATTATCCTGATTTTCACTGAAGTAATTGGATTTTGCTACATTGCAAAAATAAATCATACTTAAAGTTGGAAAAACTACAGCTGCTACCATACCATAAATCTTTACAGAAAAGTATGGAAATACTAAGGGAAATGCTATGATAAATAAAATTCCTAATAAAATAAGGAGTTTCTTAAATTTATCATTTAGATTGAACATGCCCTCCAGCATTATTATACCACCACCGAGAATTCCTAATCCTATAAGTATTTTAAATATAGTATTTACTGTATTTTTCTTCATTACACTAGCATCACCTAATGTCATTTTATGTTCTGCTATTCTTTCTTCAAAACTCTCAAACATTCTCTCGTATTCATCAGAATTTGTTACATAAGTGCTACTATCCCACTTAAATGGTCTAAAGAAAATAAATCTAACATTTCTTTCTGTTACTGCCCTATAGAGGGTGTTTTCAATTTCTTCTGATCCATTATAATTATAAAACTTATATCTTTGTTGAATGTAATCTGGCATGCTAAATATTCTAACAGCATTATAGTCTAGAACTTCCGTTAGCTCATCTATTCCTTTTTGTTCTATATGCCCTCTTTGTACTCCAGATTCAATTAAACCTACTTTAGTATTATTCTTTTCCATAAACCTTCTGACCATATCTATATTTTCGGGATAGCCTAATACTTGTTCCCCAGAAAAAATCATATATTTTGCTTCTATATTAAATCTTTCATATTCTTCTAGGTTTGCATTTATATATTTCTCTCCACCCCAATTTGGATTATAGCTCATAGGTCTTAGAATTACTTCTAGTCCTGCATCTTTTATTATCTTAATTTTCTCTTCATCAAATCCTAAGCCCAATCTAATTAGTTTAGAACTGGCTAGTTCTTTCTTGTCTATATAAGGCTTATTATAATTATTGACAAGTACAGGGGGCTTAATAAATAATGCATCCTGCACAGTACCATCTAATAGAAATATAAATTCATTTTCAGACTTAAATATTTCAAATAAATCTTCTTCATATCTTCCCTTTAATCCATCTTCAACAAAAGTAGAAATTGATTCTAAATTTGTAGTGACTACCACATCATATTTATCTATACCATTTGCTTCTATATAATCAATGAAATCCTGTGGATACTCATTCTTCCAGTTCATATCCGCAACTATATTTCCAACCATTTTAACATCTATAGGTTTGTAACTATCCATCATTCCCTCAAAGGTCTCTTCGTTAAGAGTAACAGATCCTACACCCCAATCATTAAATTTCTTAAGCCACCAACTTAAATCCTCTTCCGATTGTTCTGCTAGTTTTTCAACTTCCATTAAATCCAGTGTAATATCTATAACCTTATTATCTGATTCAATACTCATCCTATTAAAAGATAATATAAAAGAGGAAATTATTCCAATTAAAACAAATATAATCATCAATCTACTTTTTTTCATTAATTCACTTCCCTTTCTTAATTTAATTAATCTATAATATCTTATTTAATATCATAATCTCCCTTTACAAGGAAGAAACATCTCGTTATAGTATTTGCCCCGCGTCCATCATCTCTAGGTATAATAAGTAGATGGTCTTGTGAAATCAGTTCATCCATCTTTAAATCTTTGCCATCTGTTACATCCGTGAGCCCGTTGTCTATAATTATCTCAACACCATTTTTGATTTCTATAGAAATTTTTGATATGGACCTGGCATCGCCAGATCTTAGTATTATCTCCGTACCATCTTTACAAATCAATGACTTCCCTGCAGCTACTTCTACTACTTCCCATGTAGTATTTGGTGTATTGCTTGTCCCACTTAGTTTTGTATCCACATAATACTTAAGCTGATCAATTTTCTTCTCCACATAAGACAAAGTTACTAATGGGTCCCCCTCAGAACCTGGCTCTGAAAAAACCACTGTTGCTCCAAATAATACAATTACTGCTCCTAAGCCTATTCCTATTCTTCCAAATTTATTTTTCATATGTATTGACCTCCTAGAATTCAATTCAATATTCACTGCTTTTAATTATACTATATAATCAATAAAAAAATAAGCATTTAGTAATGCTTATTTTAAATATGTATGTATTAATAATTATAATTCTACAAGCCCTAAGCTAACCCTTAAGCATTCATCAACGAAAGCCATCATTTCTTCACTAAATCTACCTATACGTTCACGAAGTCTTTTCTTATCTATTGTTCTTATTTGCTCCAAGAGAACTACGGAATCCTTTGGTAGTCCATATTCTGGAGCATTAATTTCAATATGGGTGGGTAATTTGGCTTTATTTATTTGAGATGTAATTGCAGCAATAATAATAGTTGGACTATATTTATTGCCAATATCATTTTGTACAACTATGACTGGTCTCACACCACCCTGTTCAGACCCAACAACTGGGCTTAAATCTGCATAAAAAATATCCCCTCTTTTTACTATCATAATAATTCACGTCCTAAAAGTCTTGCCTCATACATTGCTAGATCAATATTATCTTGCTCTATACCCATTTCAGCAAAATCTAAATTTATTTGACTCATTGCTTTATACCCTTCTTTCAACTTCTCAATAAATTCTATCTTCTTTTTCTCTTGAATAAAAAGTTTCATGGCCTCTATAACACAATCTGACCTATTCTTGTACTCCATTGGAACCATTACATCAACCTCTTGAAGAATGCTATTAGGTAAATTAACAACAACCCTTTTGGTTTCAACCATAAATGTACACCCCCAAATACTATAGAATCATGAATAATAATACAAATAAAAGAAAGCCTTAATCAATTATATATTCTTTAAGTTGCTTATGTCAACCTATTCTTAAAGTCTTAATCTAATAGGTAATCTATTATCTTTTCAATCTTTCCATTTTTCATATATACTCGAGGTACCCTTCTACTAATCATACACACTATTTCATAATTTATAGTACCTATATTTCCTGCTATTTCATCCACAGTAGGGCAATCTGAGCCAGATCCAAAAAGTATAACTTCATCACCTGGTTTTACATTTTCAATATCTGTAACATCTATCATACATTGATCCATACATATCTTTCCAACTATCTTGGCTCTTTTTCCATTGACAAGTACTTCAGCCTTCCCTGTCAAAAGTCTAGTATATCCATCTGCATAACCTATTGGAATAGTTGCAATTCTAGATTCCCTTTCAGTAGAAAATATTTGACCATAACTTATCCCCGTCCCCTTAGGTACAGTTTTAAGATGTGATATCCTTGCCTTTAAAGTCATTGCTGTCCTTAATTCAATATTTTCTTTATCTACTTCCTCTGATGGATAATATCCGTAAATCATTATTCCACCCCTTACCATATTTAAATTAAAATCTGGTAAGTCAATAATACTAGCACTATTGGATACATGCTTTATTGGTATAGCTAATCCTCTTTCCTCCAAAGCATTTACAAAGTCTGAATATTTTTTAAATTGACCCCTTACATGGGACTTATCAGTTTCATCTGCCTTAGCAAAATGTGTGAAAATGCCTTCTATATAAATGTTTGGTAGCTTTGATATAGCTATTATCTCTTCCAATGACTCTTCTGTAGGTAGAAGTCCAATTCTCCCCATACCACTATCTATTTTAATGTGAATAGTTGCTGTTTCATTTAATGCAACTGCTTCCTTTGATAAAGCCTTAGCATCTTCATAACTATATATAGTTTGAATAATATTATATTCTAATACTTTATTAAACTGAGTAGTAGGTGTATATCCTAATATTAAAATAGGCTCTTTTATATTGCCCTTCCTCAACTCAATAGCCTCACCTAAAAGAGCAACGGCTAATCTATCTGCCCCATTGTCTAAAAATGTCTTAGAGGCTTCTACAGACCCATGACCATAGCCATTTGCTTTCACTACAGCAGTAACTAAGGAATCTTTTCTAGTATGCTTTCTAACCTCTCTAATATTATGTCCTAAATTATCTAAATCCACCTCAACCCAAACTGGCCTGGTTTCATCTAAAGTATACATAAATCCTTTCCTCCTCTAATATCCTTAAAATATTTTCTTCTTTAATTATTTAGTATATTTAAATTTCTCATAGGTAATCTCTACTTGAACTGAACCTTTTTCATCATATATATTTAACTTATAAGGAACATGTCCTTTTTTCTTTATCCAAATTCTTGCAGAGTCTCTATATTTATTTTTATCTTTAAGTTTAAAATCAAAAACTAAATAATCTTCTTTATCAATTTCCTCAGTATCGATTAATTTGATCTTGGATATTTCTTCAAAAAACTCTTCTATAAGGAGCTGACTATTTATAGTTTTTATGGTTACTAAGGAAATAGATTGGCTAATTGAAGGATGCTCCACAAAAACTTTATCATCTGTATTCAAGATTATAATCCCTTTGCTCTCCTTAGGGCTTAATATCTCTAATTTATATTTATTGGGTTTATCATAGGTCTCTTCCATTAAGTATATTGATTCCTTTTCTCCTGAAAACATTCTTATACGGGCTTCACATTTATATCCTTTGTGTTTCTCATATGTTCTTTCTATCTTTGATATAATTCTTCTATCACTAGACCAATTACATGATGTAAGTAAGACCATAAAAACCAATATAAATAACAGGAGTCTTTTCACTTATCACCCAACCTTTACCCTTTAATTTTTTTAATACTGTAAGGTATATTTTCTAAAATATCTGTTGCAATAATACCATATTCTCCTTTATCTAGACTAGCCAAGTCTCCAGATAGTCCATGACAATAAACTCCTAACTTTGCTGCATCAAATAGATTTAATCCTTGCCCTATAAAAGATGTAATAATTCCTGTTAGTAGGTCACCGCTACCGGGAGTAGCCATTCCTGGATTTCCAGTGGTATTTACATATAAATCTCCCTTAGGTGATGCAATTATTGTATTAAATCCTTTTAGAACTACTATTACATTATATTTCTCTGAAGTATATTTAGAATAAAAAATTCTATTTTCCTGTATATCTTCTGTAGTTTTTCCAAGAAGTTTAGCTAACTCCCCTGGATGTGGTGTAATTATTATTGATTTATTTTGATGTAAAATATCAGGATTCTTAGATATGCAATTTAAAGCATCTGCATCTATAACCATAGGTTTATTATAATTATATATTATCTCTTGAATTAAATGTAGTCTTTCATCGTCTACACCAAACCCAGGGCCAATACCTACTACCTTTTTATCTTCAATTATCCTGAGGATATCTACTAAAGACTCCCCAGTAAAATGTCCTTTACCATTATCCTCTGCAGATTTAACTATTGCCTCAGTTAATTTTACACTCATAATTGTCTCTAAATAATTGGGGACTACTGTATATACAAGGCCTGACCCAGTTCTAAGGGCTGCCTGTGATGCCAGATATGGTGCTCCTGTCATTCCCCTACTCCCACCTATGATGGCAACTCTTCCATACGTACCCTTGTGGCTATCTAACTCCCTAATAGGCAATAAAAATTTAAAAGATTCCTCGATTTTTATGTCTTCTATGTTATTACCATTGTTTCCATGTCCAATAGCAATAGCTACTGCATAGTCTTCTTCATGGGTAATAGATATTTCTATGGAATCTAGACCTAGGTTTTCCATTACTCCCCTTCCATTCCCTACCATATTTACATATGGTTTTCCATTGCTGTCGTGAAGTATCTCTATATCCTTCCACCCTACAAATCCAATTCCTCTGCCTAGTACCTTGCTGATAGACTCTTTAGCAGCAAAAAAACCCGCTATAGTAGTTGGCTTGTGACCATTATCGCTTATATATTCTATTTCTTTATTTGTAAATATTTTATCATAGAATTTATCTCTTTTCTCTACTAATATCTTCCTTATTCTACTCACATTTACTATATCTATCCCACTAATTAAATTCCCTTTAGTTTTCATTTATCTCAATCTCTCATTATCAATTTTTTCTATGACGTCTCTACCTAAGATTCCATGTAAAAAGGTATAGGTCTCATTTATCCATTCATCATAATCATGCTTTGTAGTAATAGCTTCTGTTAACTTTTTCCTTAAAATCTCTATTTCTTCTATGGAATGGTCAAGTATCTTCTGCTTATATTTTAACTCATCATAGCTATATTTAATAGTGGCATTTAATAATTTTAAATTAGCCTCTCTTATGTCCTTTGGTATAATCTCTGATTGGAATTTTAGTTCTTCAATTTTTTCATTTATATCGTAAATTTTTTCTTTATATTCATCTAAAAGGGAGACATTCTCTATCTTATTATCATTGTTTACTGAGTCCGATACTCCTAAAATCATTTTCATATATTTAGACTTTTGATTTTGTAGCTTTTTCACTTCTTGTTTTATTTCCTTTTCCTTAGATACTAACAATTTCAGTTCTTCCTTTGCATTTCTAATATCCTTATCATCAGTATTGCCAAATAGCTTATCCCAAGATGGATCCTTATATAATATTGGAAGCTTATTTTTAAGCATTATTCTTTCATCTATGATTATGTCTTTACTAAATATCAAAATTCTCACTCCCCATACTCTAATTTTACTAATTTTCTCGTAGTTTTACAAATAATATTATTCTTTATTTATTCTTAAAATTATTATATAATATTTCTAGAACCGAAATATTATAATAGAAGGTGTATTAATTGACAGAAATCCCTTTATCACTTGATTCAAATCTTAATTACAACAAAAGAATTAATATTGTTAACGGAATCTTGGCAACAGTTGCCGCAAATTTGGTCAACCCTTATTATTCAAAGTTTGCAGAAAGATTAGGTGCTACTGATTATCAAATAGCATTTCTAACATCCTTACCCCACTTTATGAGTATATTAGCCTTTATACCAGGGGCCATATTAATTGAATCATTAAGTAATAAACAGAAAACTATAGGCAGTACAATGTTGTTACATAAGTTTTTCTTTTTATTCATTGCTATTATACCATTTTTAAATGTAAATCAGGCTAGTCTATTTGTCCTAATGATTGGGATTATGAATCTACCAGGCTCCATTGGAAGCATGGGTTATCAAGCCAGCATGGGTGATGTTTTTTCTGTAAAAGATCGTGGGTTAGCCATGGGACTTAGACATAGATATTCTTCATTTATAGGAATAATCATTACCTTTGCTTCTGGAAAGCTACTTACATCTATTCCTAAAACCAATGAAGGCACAATAAAATTATACCAAGTTTTCTTTGTACTTGCTTTTATTATATCATTATTTGAAGTCTTTTTTTTCTTTAGATTTAAAGGTTTTACAATAAAAGACAAAAATGAATCTAAATATCTAGATTCTTTAAAACAAGTACTAAAAGAAATACCCAATAACAAAAAATTTCTCATTTTTACCTTTTCATCTTTGTTTTTTCATATAGGGTGGGTAGGTGCTCAACCCTTATTTAATATTTACACCATAAAAGTACTAGGAGCCGATGAAACTTGGCTATCTGCCATATCAATAGCTTCTGCTATTTCATCCATTTGGGCTTATACCAAATGGCCAAAATTTGCTGATAAAAAAGGAAACAATGTGGCATTGGCTTTAGCCATTATAGGCATGGGAATCACTCCATTGCTTTATGCCCTATCTAAACAAATATTTATGCTAGTATTATTTAATATAATAATTGGAGTATCTGTAGCTGGTACAGTATTGTTATTGTTTAATATCTTACTAGAGATAATCCCAGATGAAAATAGAACAATTTATATTGCCATATATAATACTCTTATAGCTATAATATCCGGTGTTTCGCCCCTACTCGCTGTGAAATTGATGGATATGACTAATATCTATATTGCCTTAATAGTAGTTGCTGTAATAAGACTTACTTCTAGTATATTCTTCTATGGAATGTCTGGAAGAAAATCTAATTAATATGAAAAGATGTGAGAATATACTTTTCTCACATCTTTCAGCTAATATTTATTCTATTTTGTTTTTAAATTCCTTGCAACAGGACTACAACCTCTGTATTTACTGATTTTTTTGCCCTTAATAATGCGCTGGTGAACTTACCCCTGTCATTGTGATTTCAAAATACTTTGGAAATGCCCCTATTAAACCGTCTTCATTCATTGGAAACACCACCACATACCTTGATTCTCCCCAAGATGCATTAATAAGATCTGTCGGTAAACCAGTATTTAATTTAGTACTGAAAGATGTGTCAGTTACAACAATATCACTGAACCCAGTTAAATCTCTGTTAGTTTTGAAATTCATATAATTCCTTACATTCCCAGATACATATACCTTATACCTGCTTGCACCTTCAACTGGTTGCCATGAAAGTCCATACCAACATGGTGAACCAAAAAGATCATCCGATTGTCTTTCTGACCATATGGTTTTTCCAACTATTCTGTCAAGCAAAGTAAATGTTAGTTTTTGGGGTGCACTTTCAACTGTTCCATTTACAGTTGTAATACTAATATCAACAGTTTTACCTATTTTCTCAGTATAAGAGAAAGCATCATCAGCAAACTCGTATATCTCAGACTTTCCATTCTCTGTAAAATAAACCTTAAACCCTGTATATTCGCCAAGGCTTATTGGTCTTTTTAATCTAAATGTTACTTTACCTTCACCTCCATCAAGTAACTCAAGTTGATCCTCCATATAAAATACTGGCTGGTTTGGAACAGTATATTTTGGATCATCTAAAACTATGGGAGTTTTAGGTTTTGGATCAATTTCACCTTCTTTTGGTTCTGTAGGTGTAATGATTTTTTCATCACCTAAATCATTAGTTTTTTTTTCCTCGTAAGTTATTACAACCTCTTTTGTACTGTTAATCCAATCTACTTTCGCATTAAGATTTTCAGCAGAAAAGCGTACAGGTACATATGTCCGTCCATTTTGAATAACTGGTGTAACATCCATTTCACGTTTTTCTCCGTTCACGGTTATCACTTTTTCTCCAACTTGCATGTTAACAGTATTTCCATTTGCTGTTAATGTGATTTGTTGAGTGCTGTTATCCCAAGCTACTGACCCACCCATAGCTTCTACAATTGCACGAATAGGAACCATTGAACGTGATGAAACAACTATAGGGGTAGTCCCGCGACCTGGATCAATCTCCTGGATTTTCCCATTAACACTCATATTAGGATTATCAATTTGAAGTACGATAAAATTCTTTATATTTTCTGATTTTGTAATTTCATTTCCTGTTGTTATTTTATATTTTCCTATTGCATCGCCTAATTCTTCTTTTATACCTTTTATTGGGTCAGCTTCAACAAGAACCGGTTTAACTGTATAGTAATAAGTAGTATTTGGCTCTACATTAACATCAGCATATGAGTTACTAGTAATATAAAAATCTGTAACTGAAATACCTAAATCATTTTCTGTTGTTGATCTAAATAATCGATAACCAAGTACTCCTTTAGTCTTCCATGACAGAATTACACCTTCTTTAAATACCTCCGAGCTAATATCTTCCTCTGTTTTTACAGGTGGTGTAGGTGGTGTAGGTGGCTTAGGCGGTATAGGTGTATCTGGAGCTTGAGTAGTATCATTAAATTTAAAACTTCCATCAAATGCAACATAATCAAAAGTTTGCACACCATTTCTCACGGAACCAACATATGAGCTTTGACCTGGTAGAACTGTTATTTTAATTGTTTTTGTCTCTCCATCCTTTAAAATACCAGCATGAATAGCAGCATAACCTATATCAGAATCATCTGAGTATATATCAGTTCCCCATGCATTTCCTTGGAATGTTCCAGTAACTTTTACATTAAGAATGGTTTCACCTAGGCCACGATATTCTTCTAGATATAAATAATTAGCATCAATACTTGTTTCTCCACCTGCAAATGTTTTTGGAGTTATAACTAATGAAACTAAAACAAATGCAATCATGAATACTTTAAACAACTTATGTCTTTTCATCATAACAATACACCAATCCTTTCATATTTTTAATATAAATCTGCTTAAACCGCACACATATTAATTGGGTATAAATGTTTAAACTTCAACACTCAAAATAACAAAATATAGTTGTCTTTTGTATTTTAATCACACAAACTCAGACTTCTATTAATTCTTTTTAGGAAGAACTAATATAAATGCATCCAAGAGTTGATTAAATTGATTTGTTATTAACAAAAGTTTGTCTGTTAATAGTAATCATTAATATTTTCATCTTTAGTTGATATTTCATCCCCCTCCGCATGATGATAATAATAGTAATAATAATAATAATAATGAATCACCTTTTAATACTTACTTACCTTCTAATTATAAATAAGAAAGCAATCATTCCATTGCGAATAATTGCTTTCTTATTTACATATTTTTGATATTATATATGGTCCTATAATTTTTTAATGAATTTATTTAAGACTTCGCACTTTACCTGTCCCTAACTAATTGCCTTATTCTTAACTACAAAGATTTTATCATACTTATCTTTGGTTTCCTCAAATATTACATGACTTACATTCACTACGGTTACTCCATTTAGCTCTAGCAAAGTACTTTCGATTTCCTTAGCTATCTTAGAGTCTAAGCTTGCAAAAGCTTCATCAAGGAATATAATATCTGATTTTGATAAAAGTCCTCTTGCTATGGCAACTCTAGACCTCTCCCCACCAGAAATATTCTTCCCATTGTCGTAGATCATAGTATTGAGCCCATCTTGTAACCCTTCAATGAAATCTCTTAATCCAGCTCTGGTAATTGCTAAGTTTATTTCTTCTTCACTATAGTCTTTATATAAAGTTATATTGTTTCTTAAGCTATCCTCAAATAAAAACACTTGTTGCTCAACATTTGATATGTTTTTAAAATAAGAACCTTTCTTAATATCCTTCAAATTATTTCCATCAATTGATATTTCACCATTTGTTGGGTTGAAATACTTTCTTAGGAGTTTTAGCAATGTAGATTTTCCTCCCCCGCTAGGTCCTACTACTAAATATTTTTCTCCCTTTACAATGTTAAGATTAATATCTGATAATATTTCCTTATCTCCATAGCTAAAGGAAACATCTTTAAAATTAATACTATTGTTGAAACTATCTATACCAATAGTCTCCTCATAATCATCGTGGTTTTTAAGACTTTCATCCATTTTAGCAAATATGGATTTTACAGATAATATCTTTGGAAACCATTGACTTAAATTCATCAGTGGATAGATTACTCTACTCATATTATTCACTATTAAAATCACAGCTCCAGCAGTAATGGAACCCTTTATTGCCATAACTGCTGATATTAAGATAATCAAAAATGTAGATCCATTCATTATAAATTGCTGTATTGATAAGATATAGGTATGAATTCTATCTATTGTATATCCCTTATGCTGTATATCTTCGCTTTTTTTATAAAAATCTTCCTTGATCTTTTTATTTAAATTATTTGCCTTGATAATTTGAAAAGCACCAAGGACCTCTTTTATATATGAAGTATAACCTTCAAATAAATCTGACCTATGTTTTTCATGCCTTTGTAACGGCTTACCTACCAGCATTGACAAAGCAACTGATACTATTGATATTCCTATGCCAATCAATAACATAATTGGACTTACAGAAGCAATTACTATGAAGGATACTATAAAACCAATAAAGCTACCCCCAACCTCATAAATTCCTTCTAAATATTTCTTCTCTATATTGTTCATATCATTGGTCATAGCAGATAGGTACATAGCATTATTCTCAGATTGAAATTCATTTATATTTTTCCCAAAAAGCTTTTCCACATAATCAATCTTTGTTTTCACTAGAGATTTATATAAGTATAATCCTCTTGTATATGAGGTTAATATACTGATTGGGAGTGATAACCCAATAATCATAAAAATCTTAATAGCTTCTTCCTTAAATAAACTCATATCTCCATTCATTGCTGAGTCAATTATTGTCATCATTTTTATAGTTATATATCCATCTAATACTGTTCCAATACCTAATACTAAAAGTGCTAAAATTAAAAATGACCAAGACTTCTTTATGGACTTTTTCATATTGCCACCTCCATAAAGTATTCCTTTGAATCGTATTCATTTATCTGATTGTTTTTTATCTCAATAACAGAGTCATATTTCTCCGTTATCCCTTCATAATATCTATGGGAAATGGCAATTACTGTACAATCCAAAGAAAGTATTGTGTCCTCTACTTTTCTTCCTAGTTCTTCATCCAGACTAGAAGTTCCCTCATCCACAAATAAGATTTCACAATCCTTAACTATTGCCCTGGCAATTGAAATTCTTTGCCTTTCTCCTCCAGATAGGTTCTTTCCATTCTCCATTAACATTTCTTGAACCCCATTTTCTTTTTTCTGTATCAATCCATCTAAGCCAGCTCTACCTATAGCTTCACTTATCTGTCCTTCATCATAGGACTTATATAAGGCTATATTATTATATATGGTGTCTTCAAATAAGAATACATCCTGATATATAAATGAAACCTTATTGTTTAAATTGGATTCCTTAATATCCTTATAATCCACACCATCCACCATTATATTGCCATTATAATCATCATAAATCATTGATAACAGCTTAATCAATGTGGATTTGCCTGCACCAGATGGCCCCTTTAATAGATACTTTTTACCCTTTTCAATTTTAAAGGATACATCTTTGAAGATTTCCTTTCCTTCATATTCAAAAGATAAATTTTCAACCTTAATTTCCTTCTCAAATATGAAATCCTTTTCCTTTTGCACTAGATTTGAATCCCCTTCTGTGTTTTTAGTAATCTTATCATATATTTTAGCTGAAGATTTTAGTTGATTAAACAGGGGTAAAATTCCAGTTATATTCCATATACATCCATTTGATAATTGTACCATATAAGTAATTTTAGTTAAGGACATCCCTTTATCGATTAAAGTAGATAAGTAAATCAAGGACCCTATTAAAAATCCAAACCCTAAAAATTCCATAATTCTTCTTTGACTGTCTGTGTATATATTAAATCCAAATTTCTTTCTTTCGAGACCTGTTACAGATTTTAAAGCTTTGGAAAGAAATCTATCTTCTATGCTATTCAACTTTAATATCTCAAGACCGTTAAATGTATTAGACATATCAACTGCAAAGTCTTCATTACGCTCCGATACTTCCTCTTGAAGTTTAACTGTTCTTTTTTCAAAGCTTTTGCTAATAAAAAACAAAAGTATTGAAACTCCAAAGGCTACCATGGCAAAGTTAATATCTAAGAATCCTATTATAGTTAATGAAACAATATATACTCCACCCCGATAAATAACATTAATTAATTGTAAAAAGAAATTACTTTCAAATATGTTTATATCATTAATTAAATTTGAAATATAACTATCCTTTGATTTCTTGCTAAAATTCTTATAGGAAGAATTTAATATCTTGTCAAATGCTAAAAGTCTCACATCAAGTAATGTATCCCTCATAAATGATATCCGCATAAATCTAGATACCACATACATTATTGACCCAATGATGACTATTCCTGCCGATATTAGTCCTACCTTCGTTAAATTCTCCATTGTTCCTACTTGAATACTACCTATTACTAATGAGATAGCCAGATTTAACAATGTATCATCTAATACAGGTATGAAACATGCTAGTATGTACAGGGAAAACCTTGATTTCCGTTTGAGTAGAAGTTCTTTCATAAATACCCCCCATTCTTTTAATCCAAAATTTGAAATAAATATAATTAAATTATTATTGCTTAAATCTATAATAGTATTATTTCTTAAAAATGTCAATATGAATATTAATATTATTAATTTTAAAATTAATAATATTAATATGAGATATTAAATATTGATTCTATCTTTTAAAAACAAAATTTAATATTAATTCTTTTATAGTAAATACTATTATAGTAACGGAGGTGATGATATGAATGATAAAATTAAGATTAATCAACCTAATTATAATGAGCCTGTTGAAAAAACACAATCCATCTTACCCAACAATATAGATAACCTGCAAAAAACAGGTTTTTATCAAAATAGTGAGGTTTTTCCTCCTAGAGGAAGTTTTATAAATGTACCCGCAGAACTACTATTTGGCCCTAATGCAAAATTATTAGACATAGTATTTGATGATAAGGATGATAATATTGCTTCAGACCTATACAATAGAACCAATGATATTGAATAATTTTTCACTTGATATTTTATTAAAATCTCCTGATAATTCAAAAAGCAGATAGTATAACTATCTGCTTTTACTTATGCTATATGGTCCATTGTCCATGAACTATGGCTACTAAATATAATGTTCCCTTTTCTTCTTCAAATACCAGCTTTAAACTTTCCCAATCCATTCCTTCATATTGAGGATCAAATCCTTTAAAATGAAATTCTATAAAATGACTATTTGGATAAACTTCCTTTGTGTTATCTATTGAATTTCCTTGCCCAATAGCTACATTATTGCCTATAATTTGAGGATTAGCAAAATCCTTATCATATACAAATCTATTATAATAATCATTGAAATTTAATTCAATAGGGTCACCAATACCATCGTAATTCCCCCATGTATATACTTCATTACTTTTATCTAAAACTTTTATATCTTCTACTGTAAAAATTTTAGAGGTTTCAGTATCTATATAATCATATGGGCTAAATCTAAGCCCCCTTGTAGGATGTACATAAGATGATAATTTTTCCATATCCTTGGCTTTAATAGATTCCATTACATCTATGACTCTTGACAGTGAATTATTAATTGGAGATTCATTTAAATCTTTTAGTTGAGACTCAAGATCTTGAATCTTAACTTCTAGTTCTGATATCTTAGCATCCTTTTCCTTTAATTTAGGGTCTGTGTCTACATTTGCTGGATCCTTTGGAGTACATCCCATAAGACCCACTGCAATGATTAAAATAACGGAGCATGCAAATATTAATCTTTTCTTCATAAGACCTCAACCTTTCATAATTTAGTTCAATTATTGTATCATGTTTTCCTTTATTATAGTAAATATTAAGATTATATGACAATAGTATATCTAAAAACTATTTCTTCTATCCTTAACATTATGGTCAATATTGCTAATTTCAATTCACTCAAAATCCTTATTACCCATTATTCTAAACCAGGCAATATTAATTGTTCAGGCTCATTTTTTCCCTCAAATTTATGGAGATAGTTGAAACATTCTTCAATATTATACAATATACCATGTGATTTACAGGTTGTTTTCAGCATATTCATCAATTTATCATTGTTAGGACTTGGTATCTCATATGCATACTTAAATCTTTCCATATACCGAGCCTTCATTCCTGGAAAATGTTCATCTAGCTTTTTATAGAAATATTCCCTATTTCCCTCTCTTAG
>CAZIII010000013.1:0-26138 GCA_964539425.1 uncultured Tissierellaceae bacterium
GCTCCATTAATGTTTCGTCTGCAAAGACGACTTAGTTTATGGCGGCATAGCCAAGTGGTAAGGCAGAAGCCTGCAAAGCTTTTATCCCCAGTTCGAATCTGGGTGCCGCCTCCATATTAAGACTTGAAAGAAATATAAAGAAAATTCTCTAGAAACTGTAGTTTCTAGAGAATTTTCTTTATATTTCTTTATTTATATTGTCTATATATTATTAATTAGTAATATAGTGTTGCTTTTTCATTGTTTTTAAATCTTTTACAATCTTTTTTACTATAACAATTAAAGCATGGTCTTGATATTTTGTCAGCTTTATATATTATTTTACTTAAATCATCAGTACTTTCTGCAGAGCGGTGATTACTAATAGCTTTTATAATAAGTTTTTTCTCATCTTTACTAAAATTACATTTATCTAAAATAGTTCCTGCTAGATTAGCACTTGCAATGGCATGGTCTATACCAGTTTCGTATTCTTGCCATCTAGCAATATCGTGTAGCAATCCTATTGCATAGATTATTTCTTTATTTATATTTAAATTTTCTTCAAGATTTATTATCCATGCAATTCTTGAAACATCTAAAAAATGAGTCATATCATGATGACAAAAAACCCTATCTTTTTCAGCAACTTCTATCTTTTTT
This sequence comes from uncultured Tissierellaceae bacterium, assembly GCA_964539425.1. Classification (GTDB taxonomy): domain Bacteria; phylum Bacillota; class Clostridia; order Tissierellales; family Tissierellaceae; genus JAVKTS01. The sequence continues at coordinate 643 of CAZIII010000013.1, forward strand.
ATATGTGAAATATATTCATTATTTAAGATTATACAATTAATCCTTTTCATAGTATGGAATCCTTTTGAATTCCTTGTTCTTTTATATTTGAAACTATATCCCTTATTTTTTTTCCTTTAATAATAATATCAGGAGAGATTTCATAAAGGGGAACCATGACAAAGGCTCTTTTAAACATCCTAGGGTGTGGAATAATTAAATTCTCAGTTGATATAGATATATTATTATATAATAATATATCTATATCAATAATACGAGGGCCATTTAAGATTATTTTTACCCGTTTCATTTTAGCTTCAATACTTTGAGTAAATTTTAAAAGCGCTTCTGGAGAAAGATTTGTTTCTCCTTCGATTACCATGTTTAGAAACCAATCTTGATTTTTATATCCAATAGGTTCAGTTTTATAGTAAGAAGATTTATTTAAAAAATCAACTTTTTCTTGGAGTAAATTTAAAGCTGTATTCAGATTTGTTTTAGTATCTCCAATATTGCTACCTAATCCTAAAAAGATTTTATTTTTCATAATCAGACCTCTTTCTGTTTAAGAACACAGCAAAATAATCAAAGATACCGTGAACAGGAGCCTCAGGTTTTTTTACTTCTAATTCAATCCTTTGAATTTCCTGGAAATCTGAAATAATAGTATGACAAATTTTTTCTGCTAAAGATTCTAATAAATTAAAGCTTTCTTTTTCTATGATGTCTTTAATAATCTCATAGACTTGTCCGTAGTTAACAGAATAATTTAAGTTATCGCTGATACCAGCTTGTTTTAAATCTAAATATAATGATGCATCTACAAAAAACTTTTGACCAAGTTTTTTTTCTTCTTTAAAAACTCCATGATAAGAATAAAAAGCCATGTTTTTCATAATTATTTTATCCATTCAAATTCCTCCTTACTATGTATCAGATAGTATAGTAGTTTTAAGACTTTTTTAAACCATATATATTTATCATTTAGAATTATTTATCATAGATAATACTTCAGCACGAGATTTTGCATCTGTAGAGAACAATCCCCTAACAGCAGAGGTTATAGTTTTAGATCCTGGTTTTTTAACACCTCTCATTGTCATACACATATGCTCTGCTTCTATAACAACAATAACTCCATATGGATCCAAAGCATCTACTATTGTATTGGCTATGCTAGCTGTTAATCTTTCTTGTAATTGGGGTCTTTTTGATATTGTTTCTACTACACGAGCTAACTTGCTGAGACCAGTTAATCTCCCGTTTTTTGGTAGATATCCAACATAAGCATGTCCAAAGAATGGAACTAAGTGATGCTCACATACTGAATAAAAAGGGATATCTTTTATTAATACTAATTCTTCATATTTTTCTTCTTGAAAATAAACTTTAAGATGTTCAGAAGGGTCTTGATTTAGCCCGGAAAATATTTCTTCATACATTCTTGCAATTCTATTTGGTGTATTTATTAGACCTTCTCTATTTGGGTCTTCACCTATAGCAAATAAAATTTCTCGCACTGCTTTTTCTATTCTGTTTTTATCCATTTAAATCCACCTTTCAAGGTTTATTTTAATAATATTTTATTTGATAAAATACTTTATTTGATATAATATTTTACTTGATATAATAAATTATATCAAGTGAAGTATAGTATATGATTATGTAGAGAAATTATATAAAAAATTATATGGGAGTGAAAAGATGAATCCATTTATTCCATTAAAAAAGGCTAACTTAGCAATAGTAGATAAACGAATAGACCAGGAAATGGAAGATAATTTAAAAAGATTAGGATTAGAAGTAATTAAAACTATAAAATGTGAAGAAGTTCATGAAAGTATTTCATATCATCCTGACATTGTAATTCATCCAGTTAATCACAATACTTTAGTAATAGCTCCCAATGTTTTTGATTATTATAAGGATAATTTAAAAAATAAGGGTATGAATCTTATAAAGGGAGAGAAAAAATTAAATTGTAAATATCCAAACGATATTGCATATAATGTAGGAAGACTATCCAATTTAGCTATTCATAACTTTGAATATACTGATGAAGTTTTGAAATGTTATTTAAAACAGGAAAATCTTGAATTTATAAATGTGAAACAAGGATATACTAAATGTTCCTTATCTGTAGTTAAGGATAATGTAGGAATAACATCTGATATTCCTATTTATAAAGTATTGACAGAGCTTGGATGTAAAATTTTATTAATAGAGCCAGGTAATATATTTTTAGAATCACAAAATTACGGCTTTATTGGTGGAGTTAATGGAAACTTATCTAATTATGAATCTGTTATCTCAGGTTCTTTAAAAGATCATCCAAATGAAAAAAATATATTAGATTTCTTTAAAAAAAACAAGGTAAAATTAAATTTTTTATCTGATAAAAAGGCAGTGGATATTGGTACAATTATTACTCTATATTGCCATTAAAGTAAGTCTTTATATAGTATATGTAGTATATCTAAGCACATACTACTAAAACAAGGAAGTGATCAAATGGAAGCTATAAAAATTAGTGGGAACACTAGTAAAAATGAGATGAAAACACTGATAAATCAACACTTATCAGATTTAAAAATAGAAGTTAAAGAAGAGGATTATGAAAAAAGATTTGATTTTTTACTTTCCTGTGGGAAAAGAAGGATTAATAAAGATGTAAGGTTTTATACTAAGATTGGAAATTTAGTTAATGATATTATAGTTAATATATATACTAAAGATCTAATAAAAAGAAGAGTAAATAAAATTTGTAATGATTATTGTAAAATAGAAAAAGAAAAGATAATTAGTTCAGCTCATTCTATTTTGAAAAATGACGATTACTTTTCAACTGAAAAGGATAGGATAATAAAAAATATAACAAATTATTTAATGGAAAACAATTCAATAATAATAGATGGATTTATTAATTTTAGATTAAGTAGATTTTTATATATTATAGATATTTCAATAGAAAAAGGAATAAGTATATTGGAAGCGGAAAGAGAATATGAAGAATTTATAAGTATGTTACAATATTTTGTAGAAATACAAGAACCTAAGATTGAATTAGTAAATTTAATAATAAATAATGATAAATATTATTTGTTAGATAAAAATAATAAAGAAATAAAAGATGAGGCCATAATAAATTTAGAGAAGGATTTATATAATGAGGGTATGAGTGAGTCAGATTTAATTATTAGTGAATTAATAATGTTATCTCCACTAAAATTAATTGTTCATATAGAAAGGGAGATAGAAGAGGATTTAGTTAATGTAATTACCCAAGTATTTCAAGATAAAGTGAAGTTTTGTAAAGGATGTAAGATATGTAATGAGGATTTTAAAACTAAAATAAATAAATGGATAGGAGTTGATTAATTCAACTCCTTTTATTTATAACATTTCATCTAAAAGTTTATCCCTGTTAGTAATTGCAATTTTATGACCTACAAAGAATATAATATTTTTATCTTCTAATTCTTTTAAAGCACGATTAACTGCTTCTCTAGAAGAACCTACCATATATGAAAGGTCTGTTTGGTTTAAGGGTGCATCAATTAGTATATAGTCATCTATCTTCTTTCCGTAGTCTCTAGATAACTTTAATAATTTAGAAACTGTTCTTTGGCTAATACCATAAACTCCTAAATTTAGGATTTGTCGTTGACTTTTACGAATTGTAAGTGTTAATGAATTTAATACTAAGGAACATAATTTAAAATCTTCTTTCATTAAATTTAAAAAGATATCTTTATGAATACTAATAGTTTCAGTATTGCGAACTGCTTTGGAAGTGGTAGTGGTAACTTTTCCATCAATAGCACATTGATTAACCAAATCCCCGTTTGATAGATAATATAAATATTTTTCTTTTCCGTCTGAAGATATTTTAGAAGAGATTATGTATCCTGAAAGGATCAAATAGATTAAAGGATCTTTACTATCTTCTAAGTAAAGAGTTGTTTCTTTAGTGTAATTATTGTATGTAGATAGTTTTACAATTTTTACTTTAGTCTCCTTTTTTAGATCTTTCCAATTTTTAAATGTATTTATTTTGTCTAGAATTTTCATAGAAAGTACCCACCTTTGAAATATAAATTCAAGAATATTATAACACATTGTCAGAAAATTAACAAAAGTTGTGATGTATTTCACAGTATATTTAACTATTATGATTTATAATTAATATTGAGATTAGCTTATATTGATATCAAAGGAGGTATTACATGAGTTATAAAATAAAAACAAATGATTTTAATTCATATCTTAAAAAATGGTCTGAGGATTATGAAATTTATGCTCCTGTTAGAATAAAAGCAGCTGGAAGGTTCTCTGATACAGATAATATACGATATGAAAAGATAAATAAGGTAGAAGAAATGGAACACAAGGAAAAATCTACATTTTCGGCAAAGAAAGTCTTATTTCCTGTAACAGAAACAATGTTTAATATTGAAAAAGAAAAACTAAGTGAGCCAACTTATGAGGAAAAGAAATATTTAGTTTTTCTTCGTTCTTGCGATATTCATGCTATTGATAGAATGGATAAAATGTTTTTAGAAAATGGAAATTATGAAGATCCATATTATAAGCGTAGAAGAGATAATATAAAATTTATACTAATGGGTTGTAGTGAAAGTTTTGATAATTGTTTCTGTGTATCAATGAGCAGCAATAAAACTGAAAATTATTCTATGGGAGTTAAATTTCTTTCAGATGAAATTTATATAGAAGTTAAAGATCCAATTTTTAAGGATGATTTTAAAAATGAAGAAGAAATTGAATTTACCCCTGATTATGTAAGAAAGAATAACTATGAAGTTGAACTTCCTAATATAGAAAAACTAAATCTTAGTTTGTTTAAAGATGAGATGTGGGAGGATTATGAAAAAAGATGTGTGGCCTGTGGGCGTTGCAATTATTCATGTCCAACATGTACTTGCTTTACGACTACAGATATTTATTATTCAGAGAACCCAGACAATGGAGAAAGACGTCGTGTGTGGGCAGGTTGTCAGGTGGATAAATTTACAGATATGGCAGGGGGACATACATTTCGTAAGGATCATGGATCAAGAATGCGTTTCAAGACAATGCATAAGGTATATGATTTCAAAAAACGATTTGATCAAACAATGTGTGTTGGATGTGGACGATGTGATGATAGGTGTCCAGAATATATTTCTTTTGCAAGATGTATAAATCTTGTGGCAGAAAAGGTTAATAAGGAGGAAAAATAAAATGAATCCATATATGACATATCCTGTAAAGATTAGAGAAATTATTAAACATACAGAGATTGATTCAACTTTTATTGTTGAAAAAAATATAGATGTAAAATGTGGTCAATTTGTTCAGGTATCTATTCCAAGATATGGAGAAGTACCAATTTCAATTAGTGATTACAATGATGAAGAAATAGAATTAACAATTAGAAAAGTAGGACATGTTACAGATGCTATTTTTGATAAAAAGGTTGGAGATAAGATACAAATTCGTGGGCCCTATGGAAATGGTTTTGAAGTAGAAGATCATTTTGGCAAAAATTTGATAATGATCACCGGTGGAACTGGATTAGCGCCTGTTAAACATATTGTTAATTATTTTTATAATAATTTAGGTAAATTAAATAGTTTTAAATTAATAAGTGGCTTTAAATCTGCTGAAGATATCCTTTTTAAGGAATCTTTTAAGAAGTGGCAGAAAACTATGGATATATGCTTAACTATAGATAATCCTGAAGAAGGTTGGGAAGGTAAGACTGGTTTTGTAACCAATTATGCATCGGAATTAAAGCTTTCTAATATAGATAATGTTCATGTTATTATGGTAGGTCCACCTCCTATGTTGAAATTTACTGGAATTGAGTTATTTAAATTAGGAATTCCAGAAGAGCAAATTTGGGTTTCTTTTGAAAGAAGGATGTCTTGTGGAATTGGAAAATGTGGACATTGTAAGATTAATGATACTTATGTTTGCTTAGAAGGTCCTGTGTTTAAACAAGATAAAGCATCTGAGTTAATAGATTAGGAGGGAGAAAATGTTAGACTTAAATACTAAGAAAATTAAAAAGAATGCTTTTAGAATTACTAAAAATAGAAATAAAACTTCTATAAGAATAAGAATTCCAGGTGGTCAACTTCCCACAGAAATTATTCCTATATTAAATACAATAGCTACAGAATATGGAGATGGATTGTTGCATATTACTTCTAGACAAGGTTTTGAAATCACTGGAATTGATTACAAAGATATGGATATAATTAATGAATTAATTAGTCCTGTAATTAAAAGATTAGAAATTCCTTATGGAGTTGATATAGATGATCCTGAAAAAGGATATCCATCTTCAGGAACGAGAAATATATCTGCATGTATAGGAAATCGTATATGCCCATATGCAAACTATAATACTACAGAGCTTGCAAGAAGAATAGAAGCTGCAATATTTCCTCATGATCATCACTTTAAAATATCTACTACAGGTTGTCCAAATGATTGCGCTAAAGCTCACTTACAAGATTTTGGAATTATAGGAATGGCAGGAGTTCAATATGATCCTTATTATTGTGTTGGGTGTGAAGCGTGTGTAAAGAATTGTGAGAAGAGAGTTGTGGGAGCTTTAAAGATGGTAGATGGTAAAGTTGTAAGAAATGAAGAAATCTGTATTGAGTGTGGAGAATGTGTTATAACATGTCCTATGCAAGCTTGGTCAAGAAAAAAGACAAAGCGTTATAGATTGGTAATAATGGGGAGAACAGGAAAAAAGGATCCTCGTTTGGCTAAAACTTTTATAGAAAGTGTTGATGAAGATTCAATAGTTAAGATTATTAAAAATACTTATGATTATGTAGATGAATATATAGATAGTAGCTTACCAAAGGAACATGTAGGATATATAGTAGATCGAACTGGTTACCAAGAGTTTAAAAAATGGGCTTTAAAAGATGTTGAATTACCAAAAGAAGCAAAGATAGCTAAACATATTCAATGGTAAAAAGGTAAGTAGTTATAGGAAAAGGAGATGACTGACTATGAAGGTAGTACAATCTACATGCAATTATTGTGCATTAGACTGCAATCTTGATTTTCATGTAAAAGATAATCAAATTATAAAGGTTATTCCAACTAAAGGATATCCAGTAAATGATGGATTTTCATGTATCAAAGGTTTGTGTCTAGATAAACAGCAAACTACAGTAAATCGACCACCTATTCCCAAAATAAGAAAAAAGGATGGAAGCTTTGAGTATGTATCTTGGGATGATGGTTTTAAATATGTAGCAGATAAATTGTTAGAGTTACAAGAAAAATATGGAAAAGAAAGTATAGCTGGAATTAGTACAGGTCAGCTTACTGTTGAAGAATTTGCTATATTTGGTCATGTAATGAGAAACTATCTGAAGACAAATGTAGATGGAAATACAAGACTTTGTATGGCTACAGCAGCTGTAGCGCACAATCAAAGTTATGGATTTGATGCTCCTGGATTTACTTTAAAGGATGCAGAACTATCGGATACTATTATTTTAATAGGTTCAAATCCTATAGTAGCCCATCCCATTTTATGGGATAAAATCTTAAGAAATAAGAATAAAAAATTAATTGTAATTGATCCAAGAAAATCAGAGACTGCTAAGCATGCTGATTATTGGTATGGATTAAAAGCGAATAGTGATTTAGTTCTTTTATATACAGTTGCAAATTTATTAATAGAAAAAGATTATATAGATAAAGATTATATAGAAAAAAGTACAGAGGGTTTTGAAGAATTCAAGGACTTTGTAAAATCATATACTTTAAAAAATGGGGCAGAAGTAACGAATTTAAAAGAAAAAGAAATATTAGAATTAGTGGAGCTTATCCATCAAGGTAAAAGAGTATCTATGTGGTGGACTATGGGAATTAATCATGGGTATGAAGCAGTGAGAAGTGCTCAAGCAATAATAAACATAGCTCTTATGACAGGAAATATAGGAAGAGAAGGTACTGGTTCTAATTCTATTACAGGTCAATGTAATGCTATGGGATCTAGGCTTTATAGTAATACCACAGGATTTTTTGCTGGCGGATCTTTTACTGATCCAAATAGAAGAAAACAGATTGCAAAAGCTTTACAAGTAGAAGATTCAGATTTAGCAGTTAAGCCAACAGCAACTTACAATGAAATTATAGAAGGTATAAATGCTGGTAAAATTAAGGGACTATGGATTTTATGTACAAACCCACGCCATAGTTGGACAAATAATGAAACATTTGCAAGAGCGGTTGAAAAATTAGATTTATTTGTTGTTCAAGATGTTTATGATGATACGGAAAGCTCAGAGCTAGCAACTGTTTTCTTACCAGCAGTTTCTGGTATAAAAAAAGAAGGTACTTTAATCAACATGGAAAGAAGGATTTCTGCCATAAGACCCTGTATAGAAAAATCAGAAGATGAGAGAAATGACTATGAAATAATCTATGGTGTTGGAAAAGCATTAGGAATGGGATCGCTAATAGAAAAATGGAAAACACCACAAGATTGTTTGGAGTTAATGAAGGAATGCTCAAGAGGAACTCCTTGTGATATGACGGGAATAACTTGGAATAATATTGAAAATTCTCATGGTATTCAGTGGCCATTTAGGCAAGGAGAAGTATTAGAGGACGATCAAAGAAGATTGTATGAGGATGGAAAATTTTACCATCAATCAGCTAAAGCTAAATTTATTTTTGAAGAAGTTAGAGAAAATCCACTTCCTTTGACAGATGAATTTCCCTATGTATTAAATACAGGAAGAGGTACAGTAGGTCAGTGGCATACTCAATCTAGAACTAGAGAAGTTGATTTTATAGAAGATGTTAGTATTAAGAAAGCATATATTTATATGAATACTAAAGTAGCTGAAGAACACAATATTAAAGAAAATGATAATATACGGGTTTATTCTATCAATGGTGAGGATGCAGTTTTCTTTGTAAAAGTAACAGATGATTTAAGAGAAGAACAATTATATGCACCAATACATTATATAGAATGTAATAAATTGACACCTTCTATTTATGATCCTTATTCAAAAGAACCAGCATATAAATCTGCACCAGTTTATTTTGAAAAACTATAAGGAGGGATGGAAAAGTGAAAAGAATAAAAATAGATAGAGATAAATGTATAGGATGTTTAACCTGTGTTACAGCCTGTATTGTTGCTCATGAAAGTAGTGATGCCAGAAATAGAGTAGTTGTGGATAGCTCAAATAAAGCTTCACCAATTTTCTGTAGGCACTGTGATTTACCTGAATGTGTTTATACATGTATGACAGGAGCTATGCACAAGAATCCAGAAACAGGTTTTGTTGAATATGATGAAGAAAGATGTGCTAGTTGTTATATGTGCATTATGGCCTGTCCTTATGGTATTTTAAAAAGTGATAGAATCAATCATGAAGTAATTATGAAATGTAACATGTGTGTCCATCGTACAAGGGATGGTTCAGCCAAGCCAATGTGTGTTGAAAAATGCCCTATGGGTGCAATTACATTAGAGGAGGTAGACTAATGAGATATGTTGTTTTAGGATCATCAGCTGCAGGAATTAATGGAGCAAGGGAAATAAGAAAACTAGATAAGGATGGAGAAATCTTACTGATTTCTAAAGATGAAACTATTTATTCAAGATGTATTATGCATTACTATATGTCTGGGAGACGTACGATGAAAGAGCTTAGTTTTGTAGAAGATAATTTTTTTAATATATATAATATAGATTGTATAGGTGCTACTGAGGCTGTAGGGTTGGATTCCAAAAATAAAATTATAAAACTTTCTAATAATGAAGAAGTGTCTTATGATAAATTGTTGATCGCTACAGGTTCTAAACCTTTTTTACCACCTATTAAAAATATTGATCAAGCAAAAAATGTATTTGGATTTCGTAATATAGAAGATGCATTACAAATAATGGAACTAGCTGAAGAAAAAGAGAATATAGTTATTATTGGAGCAGGCTTAGTTGGAGTGGATGCTGTTGCTGGTTTAGTAAATATGGGCAAAAATATATCCTTAGTTGAAATGGCTGATAGATTACTTTCTGTTCAATTAGATAAGAAGGCTTCTTCTAGGTATGAAAGGGCTTTTGAAGAAAGAGGAGTTAAGTTTCATTTTAATCTAAGTGTAAAACAAGTTAATTTAGATAATGAAGATAATGTAAAAAGTCTGACTTTAAGTAACGGTAAGGAGATAGCTTGTGAGTTACTAATTGTAGCTGCAGGTGTTAGACCAAATACTGAATTTTTAAAGGATTCAAATTTGGAATTAGAAAGAGGTGGACTGCTTATTGATTCTAGAGGAAGAACCAATAATGAAGATATATATGGAGCTGGGGATGTTACTGGTTGGGGGCCAATATGGCCTGTAGCTGTAAAAGAAGGAATTATAGCAGCTGGGAATATGGTGGGTATTGAGAGAAAGATGACTGACTTTTTTACTAGTAAATCTACTATGAATTTCTTTGGAATTCCGACTATGTCTTTAGGAATTAGTGAAGCAAGGGACCATAGTTATATTGTAGAAACTGAAATAGATGATGAAGGTAATTATAAAAAAATAATTCACAAAGATGGTAAAATTCATGGAGCTATATTACAAGGAGATTTATCATATGCAGGGACATTGACTCAGCTTATTAAAGAAGGTATTGATGTTTCAAAAGTAAAAAAATCTTTATTTAAAATAGATTACTCAGATTTCTTTAATGTTAAGGATAACTTTGAGTTTACTTATAAAGAGGAGGCTTAGAATGTCAAAATCCTTTGTAAAGCGATTAGAAAAATTACCAGTTCCTATTTTACCCACATTTGTAGGTGTCTTAACTTTATCTAATGTATTTCAAAATTTGGGTTTTAATTGGGTTAGGCATATAAGCATGTGGATGGCTACGATAATTTTGATAATATATATTATCAAAATTATAATATATCCTAAGGTATTTAAAGATGAATATTCAAATACTTTATTAAGTAGTTTATATGCAGGATTTACTATGATTATGATGATATTAGCTAGCTACTATATTGAATATAATAAATTATTAGGTAAAGGCCTTTGGTTATTAGGTTTACTTATTCATACAATACATTTAATAGTTTTTACCTATAGAAATGTTATTAAAAGTTTCAATTGGGATACTTTTGTACCAAGTTGGTTTGTTAGTTATAATGGGATTATGGTTTCTGTAGTTGTTTGTGGACTTATGAATGAGCCACTAATTACTAAGATAGTTACTTATTATGGAATTGGAGTTTATTTACTAATATTACCTTTTATGCTCTATAGACTAAAAACTATAGAAATAAAACCGCCCGTTTATCATACACAGGCAATATTACTAGCACCAGCTAGTTTGTGTGTAGTAAGTTATATAACAGCTATAGAAAATCCCAATATATATTTACTAGGATTTTTATATATAGCACTATTGTTTTCCTTAGCTTTTATAATTTATAAAATACCTAAGTTTTTTTCAATGAAATTTACTCCAGCATATGCTGGAATGACTTTCCCAATGGCAATAGGAATAGTAGCTTCAACTCAGATGTCTAACTTTATAGGCAAATTAGGCTATAGAAAGTTGGCTATGATAATAAAACAAATATCAGGTATTCAAATATATTTAACTACTGCAATAATTGGCTATGTTTTAATTGAATTTACAATTATGGCATTAGAGACTAAATTAAAAGTAAGTAATCAATAAAAACAATATAAAAGACTGGCTAAAGCCAGTTTTTTTATTGGAAATTATGGGACAAATCTGTTATTATAAGATAAAAGAATGTAATGGAGGTAATTATGAATAAAGATATAGTTAGGCCATCAATTTTACCAGGTTTTATGGAATTGATACCAGAAGATCAAATATTGTTTAATAATATGAAAGATACAATAAGAAAAAATTATGAAAAATTTGGATTTCTTCCTATAGATACCCCGATAATTGAAAAATCGGAAGTTTTATTAGTAAAGAGTGGAGGAGAAACTGAAAAACAAGTTTATAGATTCGAAAAGGGTAATACAGATATGGCTTTAAGATTTGACTTAACAGTACCTTTAGCCAGATATGTGGCACAACACTACTCAGAATTGGATTTTCCTTTTAGAAGATATCATATAGGAAAAGTATATAGAGGAGAAAGAAATCAAAGAGGTAGGTTTAGAGAGTTTTATCAATGCGATATTGATATCATAGGTAATAATTCTCTAGATATAATTAATGATGCAGAAATACCTAGTATTATATATACTACATTTAGAGATTTGGGATTTGAAAGTTTTACTATTAAAATTAACAATAGGAAGATATTAAAGGGATTTTTTGAAAGTATCCATATAGATGATACTACATCTGTACTTAGAGCAATAGACAAACTAGATAAAATAGGTATTGATGGAGTTGAGAAAGAACTTGAGAAAATAGAAATTAGTCAAGAAATAATAGAAAAGATAAAGTCCTTTATAAAAATAGAAGGAAGTAATGATGAAATTTTAGAAAGTCTTAAGGCCTTAGATATAGATAATGACCTATTTAATAAAGGAATTAAGGAATTAGATATAGTAAATAGCTATATAAAATTATTTGGAGTTCCAGAAGAAAATTATAAAATTGAGCTCACAATTGCTAGAGGATTAGATTATTATACATCTACTGTATATGAAACATTCTTAGATGATTATCCTTCAATAGGTTCAGTTTGTTCTGGGGGAAGATATGATGATTTGGCAAGTCACTATACTAAGCAAAAGCTACCAGGTGTAGGTATATCTATAGGATTAACTAGACTCTTTTATCAATTGACAGAAGCTAAAATAATAGAGTCAAAGAAAAAATCATTAACAAAGGTTTTGGTTATACCTATGAAAGGCTTTATAGATAAAGGAGTTGAAACAGTAAATACCTTAAGAAAAGAAGGTATTTATTCTCAAGTTTATTTAGATTCAGGCAAGATTGGCAAGAAATTTAGTTATGCAGATAAGTTAAACATACCTTATGTAATAGTAATGGGACAAGATGAAGTTGAAAATAAAACATATTCTCTTAGAAATATGGAAACTGGAGAACAAGAAAGTATTTCAATGGAAAAATTAATTGAGTGTTTAAAAGCTTAGATAAAAGGTATATACTATTAGAGTATTGACAAGAATAAAACTTAAGTGTAAAATACATTTTAACTAAATATAATAGGTGATGATAGGAAGAGTAGTATATTATATTCTTTTAGAGATGGAAATCTTGGCTGAAAGTTTCCTTAAGAAGTAGATATATGAAAACTAACCTGGAGCCGGATCTTAAATCTTACAATAGACAAAAGATTTCCGCTTATTAGCGTTATATAAATTGAGAAGTAATTAGGGTGGAACCACGAAACTTAGCCTTTCGTCCCTACATGTGAGTGTAGAGATGAAGGGTTTAAATTTTTTTTAGGAGGATAAAAATGAAAAAAATAAAAATTACATTACCAGATGGAGCAGTAAGAGAGCATGATAAAGGTGTAACTGTTTATGATGTAACTAGAGATATATCTGAAGGATTAGCAAGAGTAGCAATGGGAGCTATTGTAAATGGAGATACAAAGGGAATGCAGGAGAAAGTAAATGAAGATGCTGATTTTAGAGTATTGAAATTTGAAGATGAGGAAGGAAAATCAATATTTTGGCATACATCAGCCCATATAATGGCACTTGCAGTACAAAATCTTTTTCCAGGAGTTAAATTTGCTATAGGACCATCTATAGATAATGGATTCTATTATGATTTTGATACTGAACATAGATTTACTCCAGAGGATTTAGAAGATATAGAAAAAGAAATGAAAAAGATAGCTAAGGAAGGTCATATATTAGAAAGATTTGAAATGCCAAGAGACGAAGCATTGGAATACTTTAAAGAAAAAGGAGAAGTATATAAAGTTGATTTAATTGAAAATTTACCAGAAGATGAAATTATTTCATTCTATACTCTAGGCGAATTTACTGATCTTTGTGCAGGACCTCATCTTTATGATACCAAGAAAGTTAAAGCGATTAAACTTTTAAGTATTGCAGGAGCTTATTGGCGTGGAGATGAAAAAAATAAGATGCTTCAAAGAATTTATGGAACAACTTATGAAAAGAAAAAGGATTTAGAAGAATATCTTAATAGATTGGAAGAAGCTAAAAAAAGGGATCATAGAAAATTAGGTAGAGAATTAGATTTATTTAGTATCCATGAAGAAGGTCCAGGATTCCCATTCTTCCATCCAAAGGGAATGGTACTAAGAAATATCTTGGAAAACTTCTGGAGAGAAGAGCATACTAAAGCTGGCTATGATGAGATAAAGACTCCTTTAATATTAAATGAAGCTTTATGGCATCAATCTGGACATTGGGATCATTACAAAGAAAACATGTATTTTACAAACATTGATGATGGAGATTATGCAATTAAGCCAATGAATTGTCCAGGATCAATATTAGTATATAAATCTAAAATGTACAGCTATAGAGATCTTCCTTTAAGATGGGGAGAGTTAGGATTGGTTCATAGACATGAACTTTCCGGCGCATTACATGGATTGATGAGAGTTAGATCATTTACTCAAGATGATGCTCATTTATTTGTACTACCATCTCAAATAAAAGAAGAATTAGTTAAAATTATAGAATTAGCTGATAAAATTTACAATGTATTTGGATTTAAATATCATATTGAGCTTTCCACTAGACCTGAAAATTCTATGGGAACTGAAGAACAATGGGAAATTGCAACAAATGGTTTAATTGAAGCATTGAAGGAAAAAGAAATAGATTATATATTAAATGAAGGTGATGGAGCCTTCTACGGACCAAAGATAGACTTCCAACTAGAAGATGCCATAGGTAGAACTTGGCAATGTGGTACTATACAATTAGACTTCCAGTTACCAGAGAAATTTGATATGACTTATGTTGGTAATGACAATGAAAAGAAAAGACCTGTTATGATTCATAGAACTATATATGGTAGCATGGAAAGATTTATGGGAATATTAATAGAACACTATGCAGGTAAATTTCCAGCATGGCTTGCACCAGTGCAGGCAACTATCTTACCAATATCAGATAAATTCAATGATTATGCATATGAAGTTAAAAAGGAATTGGCTAATAAAGGCATTAGAGTTGAAGTGGATTCTAGATCTGAAAAAGTAGGATATAAGATCAGAGAAGCCCAATTACAGCAAATTCCGTATATGCTTGTAGTAGGTGAAAAAGAAGTAACAGAAGAATTAGTATCAGTTAGATCAAGGGACAATGGAGATCTTGGTCAAGTAAAAGTAGAAGAATTTATTAATCAAACTATAAAAGAAATCGAAGAAAAAAGATAATAAGTTTGGATTTTGGTGCCTGGCACCAAAATCCAAACTTATTTAATTTGCCTGAATTGCAGGCAATGGTTTTTCATATATCTTGAATATTTTATCTAATTCTTCGCTGTCGATAGTTTCATGTTCTAATAATGAGCTAGCTATATGATTAAGTATATTTTTATTTTCTTCTATTATTCGAAGTGCCTCAAGATATCTTTCATCAGTTATTTTTTTAATCTCAATTCTAATCATTTCAGAGTTATACCTAATATAGGATTCATCTAGAGCCATAGTGCCCAAAGTGCTCATACCATAGCTGCATACCATTTCTCTAGCTATGTCAGTAGCCTTGTTTAAATCATCTTTGGCACCAGTAGTAATATCAGAGAAGATTATTTCTTCAGCTGCTCTACCAGCCAGTAAGCCAGTTATTCTATTTACTAGCTCTGATTGAGTCATTAAGTATCTTTCTTCATCTGGGAACTTGAGTACATAGCCCAGAGCCTGGCCACGAGGTACTATTGATATTTTTTGTACTATATCAGTCTCAAGCATTTTACATACTAATGCATGGCCTGCCTCGTGTATTGCTACTGTTTCCTTTTCCCTACGCAAAACAGTTGGATTCTTTACTTCCAATCCTGCCAGTACCCTTTCAATAGCTGCATCAAATTCAGATGAAGATATTGCGTTCTTGTTTTTTCTAACAGCTATAATAGCTGCTTCATTTGCTATATTTGCTAATTCTGCTCCAGACAAACCAGTAGTTTTCTTTGCAATAGATTTGATATCTATTGTTTTATCTAATGGCTTATTCTTTGTGTGTACTTCTAAGATTTGTTCCCTAGCGCGGATATTAGGATTACCTACAAATATGTGTCTATCAAATCTACCAGGCCTTAATAAGGCTTCATCTAATAAATCTAATCTATTTGTAGCACCTATAATTATGACAGTCTCATTTGTGTTAAAACCGTCCATTTCCACAAGTAGTTGATTTAATGTTTGATCTTTTTCATTGTTTGACTCTAGATTTCTTTTTGTACCTATGGCATCTATTTCATCTATAAAGATAATACTAGGTGCTTCTTTTTTTGCCTTCTCAAAGAGAGTTCGTACTCTTTTGGCACCTACACCTACATATTTCTCTACAAATTCAGAGCCAGATGCATATAGAAAATTAGAATTTGTTTCTCCAGCTACTGCTTTAGCAAGTAAGGTTTTTCCAGTACCTGGTGGGCCATGAAATAGTATTCCCTTAGGGATTTTAGCACCCATCTTTTTATACTTTAGGGAATTGTTAATAAAGTCAATAGTTTCTTGTAGTTCTTCTTTTATCTCCTCTAATCCTGCTACATCTTTAAATGATACATCTGACTTATCCTTATCTCTTCCTGTATCTTTTTCCATAGATAAAACAGAGGGGACTAGCTGTGGTTTTGTATCAGATTTGATATAGAGAGTACAAAGTATTAGGGTAATCATCCAGACTGTCAATTTATCTCCCAGCTTAAGATAAGCAAGTTTTGTAATAGGAAATACGGTGTCGTAGACAAGTATAAATGAGCAGATAAACCCTAATACTAGAAAAAAGAATATTATTTTTTTCTTTTTCAATTTATCCCCACCTTATTATTTTTTCTAAAGTTAGTGTAACCATTTTATTGAATTAATATAAAAGAAAAATATTAAAGTTGTATGAAAACTTTAATAAAGGTATAATATTCATAGATGTGAAAGGAGAGGTGGATTAAATGGAGTTTTTAAATTTAATTGACAGCTATCAGGAAAAAATAATTGAATCAACTCAAGAAATAGTAAGGATTAAAAGTGTAGAAGAAAAAGGGAAACCTAATATGCCTTTTGGAGAAGGTCCATATAAAGCCTTAGAAAACATATTAGAATTAGCTAAAGACATGGGCTTTGAAACTAAAAATTTAGATGGCTATGCAGGATATGCAGAATTTGGTAAGGGTGAAGAAACAGTTGGAATCTTAGTTCACCTTGATGTTGTTCCTGAGGGAGAAGGATGGACATATCCACCTTATGCCGCAGAAATACATGATGGAAAGATATTTGGCAGAGGTACAATAGATGATAAGGGACCAGCTATAGCAACACTTTATGCAATGAAAGCTATAAAAGAATCAGGGGTAGCCATTAATAGAAAGATTAGAATAATAATAGGTACCAATGAGGAAACAGGTTGGGGTTGTATGGATTATTATTTCAAGCATGAAAAACCACCTACCATGGCTTTTACTCCAGATGCAGATTTTCCTGTTATCCATGGAGAAAAGGGAATAATAATTTTTAACTTGGAACAAAAGCTAGAATCAAATGGTTGTTGTGGTACTGTACTTAAAGAATTAAAGGGTGGTAATGCACCTAATATGGTACCTGATTATGCAGAGGCAGTTTTAGAAGTAAGTGATATTGAGAGCTTTGAAAACAATTATAAATCATATATGAAAGAAAAAGATTATCCAGTTAATATTCATATCGAGGGTAATGTTGTGAAGTTAACAGCTAAAGGAATTTCTGCCCATGGTAGTACTCCAGAAAAAGGAGAAAATGCGATTTCTTATTTAATGGATGCTTTATCCAATTGTATAAGTGGAGAATGTGATCTATGCGATTTCATTAATATTTATAATGAGAGAATAGGATTCAAACATTTTGGAGAAGGGATAGGCTGTGGTTTTAAAGATGATGTATCTGGTAAATTGAATTTCAATCCTGGGCTGATAAAGCTTGAGGGAGATAAGATTACTTTAACAATTAATGTCAGATATCCTATAAAAAGTAGTTCTGAGGAAGTGTACGATGGAATTAGAAAAAATCTTCAAGGAACAAAACTTCAATTGATTGAGGGTAATAGTGATACTAAACCATTGTATATTCCAAAGGATAATTTTTTAGTTGAGAAATTGATGAAGGTATATAGAGAACAAACTGGTGACATGAATAGTGAACCAATTACAATTGGTGGGGGAACCTATGCTAGGGCAATGGATAATGCTGTAGCTTTTGGTCCAATGTTCCCAGGTCAATTAGATGTAGTACATCAAAAGGATGAATATATTTCCATTGATCAATTGATGAAGATAACTAAAATATATGCTCAGGCTTTATATGAGCTAGCTAAATAGAAAAATAAAAAAACATTTGACAATGATGAAAGTCTAATGTATACTTGATTAGTAAACTTAATAATGGGTTCAAGTAGAAGTGTCCGCTTCTCACCTTATGGCGTTTTGCTTTTAGGGTTAACAAATTGTGAAATAATCTTATTACATAAGATTTATATTTCTATGGATTTAAGCGGGTATTCTATGCCCGCTTTTTTATATTTAAAATAATTGGGAGGTGCTGTAATATCAAAGAGCTTCAGATTAATGAGGAAATCAGGGAAAAAGAGGTAAGATTAATTGATTCTGATGGATCACAACTAGGTGTTGTATCTATTAAACAAGCTATGGACACTTCAGAGGAAAGAAAACTAGATTTAGTTATGATTGCTCCAACTGCTAAGCCACCTGTGTGCAAGATAATGGATTATGGTAAGTACAAGTATGAATTAGCAAAGAAGGAAAAAGAGGCTAGAAAGAATCAAAAGATTATCAATGTAAAAGAAATTCGTCTAACACCAAACATAGAAATTCATGACTTGCAAGTTAAAGCTAAGAGAGCAAATGAGTTTTTAAAAGATGGGGATAAAGTTAAAGTTTCAGTTAGATTCAGAGGAAGAGAAATGGGTCACACTGAAATAGGTAGAGTAGTACTAAATGATTTTGTAAAACTGATTTCTGAAGTTGGTACGATAGAGAAAGCTGCAAAACTAGAAGGACGAAATATGGTAATGCATTTAACACCAAAATCGGAGTAATGAAGGAGGTAACATCATGGCAAAAATGAAAACTCATAGAGCATCAGCAAAAAGATTTAAAAGAACTGGTACAGGTTTACTTAAGAGATTTAAGGCATATAAGAGCCATAAAACTGGAAAGAAATCAGCTAAAAGAGTTAGAAACCTAAGACAAGGGACTCTTGTTAGTAAAGGTGACCAAAAAAGAATAGATTCAATGATACCATAAAAATTAAATTGGAATACGGGGAGGTACTATAGATGGCAAGAGTAAAAAGAGCAGTAAATGCCAAGAAAAGACACAAAAAAGTATTGAAACAAGCCAAAGGTTATTACGGAGCGAAGTCTAAGTTATTTAGAACTGCTAATCAAGCTGTAATGAAATCTTTAAACTACGCTTATATTGGACGTAAATTAAGAAAAAGAGACTTCAGAAAACTTTGGATTACAAGAATCAATGCTGCTGCAAGATTAAACGGAATGAGCTATAGCAAATTTATCAGTGGTCTTAAAAAAGCAAACATTGAAGTTAATAGAAAAATGTTATCAGAAATGGCTATACATGATGCAGAAGGCTTTTCTAAATTAGTAGAAATTGCAAAAGGTATATAATCAGAAAAGTTCCCATGATGGAACTTTTCTTTTTTCATCTTTTAATATAATTTTTGATTATGAAATACTAAAATAATAGAGAAAAAAGTTGGTGAATAATATGCTGGAAATCACTAGTGTTAAAAATCCTTTAATCAAAGAAATAAAGTCTTTATATAGAAAGAAAGAAAGAATGAAAAGTAGATCTTTTATTATTGAAGGTATAAAGATGATTGAAGAAGCATTGAATGATAGTTATCATGTTCAATATATTGTATATACTGATCAACTATTAAATACTAAAGATGGATCGGATTTTTTTGAAAGGATTAAGCTATTAGATAATTTAGTATATGTGCCAGATAATGTCTTCAAGGAAATTTCAGATACAGAAAATCCTCAAGGAATATTAGGGATTGGAAGATTTGAATATAAGAATATTGAAGAAATACATGGGAGGAAAAGTCCATTTTTGTTGTTTCTTGATGGAGTACAGGATCCGGGAAATTTGGGTACCATTATTAGGACAGCCGATGCCTTTAATGCAGATGGAATAATAATTACAGAGGGATGTGTGGACCCCTATAATCCAAAAGTTGTGAGGGCTACTATGGGGTCAATATTCAGGGTTCCATTATTTTATATATCTCATAGCGCTAGTGAATTAATGAAGCTTAAAGATATGAATATACCGGTATATTCCACATCTTTAGATGGAAGTATGCCAATATATGATGCTGATTTTAATAGTGGATTTGTTCTTGTTATTGGAAATGAGTCAAAGGGAGTTAGTGAAGAAATCTTCTCTATGTCTGACAAATTAATTAAAATACCAATGCCTGGGAAAGCTGAGTCATTGAACGCTGGAGTGGCGGCTTCTATAATAATGTATGAAGTAATGAAACAGAGAGTGAATAATTCTTGAGTTTTGAAATACTAGGTGCTATAATTGAATAAATACTTGAGATTCTGACCTTTATTCTATGAAAAAGGTCTTGTTTTTTATATTATCGCAAAGGAGTAGAACTATGAAGGAAAAAATGAGAGAAAAGTTGCTTGAAATCAAGGGAATAGCATTGGATAGCATAAATGATGTAGTAAGCTTAGAGGATATTGAACAATTGAGAGTAAAATTCCTAGGGAAAAAAGGTGAGCTTACATCAGTTTTAAGAGATATGGGGAAGTTAGTTGCAGAAGAAAGACCTATAGTTGGCCAAATAGCCAATGAGATTAGGGATGAATTAGAAGAGGCAATTTCATCTATGAAAGCTAGGTTAAATGATGAAGTCAATAAAGCTAAGATGAGCAAAGAAAAGATAGATATCACTATGGATGTACATAAGGAGACATTAGGTCATAGACATCCACTTTTAGCCACAGTAGAAGAACTAGAAGACCTATTTATTTCCATGGGATTTTCTGTTATTCATGGTCCTGAAATAGAGACTGTGGAGAATAACTTTGATTTACTAAATTCTCCAGAGAACCATCCATCTAGAGATTTGTCTGATACATTCTATATAAATGATGATATCCTTCTTAGGACTCATACTTCACCTGTGCAAATAAGGGCTATGAAGGAATTAGGGGCACCACTTAGAATGGTATCAGCAGGAAGAACCTTTAGATTTGATGATGTGGATGATACACATTCACCAATGTTTCATCAGTTAGAGGGATTGGTTATAGATGAAAACATTAACATGGCTAATTTAATTCATACTTTAGACATATTTATAAAGGAATTGTTTGGAGATGATATGAAGACTAGATATAGACCACATCATTTCCCATTTACTGAGCCATCTGCTGAGGTGGATGTAACTTGTTTGAAGTGCAGAGGCAAGGGTTGCCC
The DNA here is from genome assembly GCA_964539425.1 of uncultured Tissierellaceae bacterium. GTDB lineage: Bacteria > Bacillota > Clostridia > Tissierellales > Tissierellaceae > JAVKTS01. The sequence goes on from CAZIII010000013.1 coordinate 22,301, forward strand.
AGCATGTAATCAAACGGGATGGAGTATGGAGCTTCTAGGCTGTGGTATGGTTCATCCTAAGGTTCTAGAAAATTGTGGTATCGATCCTGAAAAATATAGTGGATTTGCTTTTGGTATGGGAATCGATAGAATTACAATGGTTAAATACGGCATAACAGATATTCGTTTATTATTTGAGAATGACAATAGATTTTTGGAACAATTTTAGAAGGGAAGAGGAGTGAGAAGATGCTATTACCGATAAAGTGGTTGAAGGACTATATAAATTCTAATGATGACTCTAGAACTTTGGCTGATGGGCTTACACTTTCTGGGTCCCATGTAGAGTCAATTATACCCTTAAACAAGGGAATAGAGAATATCATAGTAGGTAAGATTGTAAAATTAGATAAGCATGAAGATGCAAATAAACTTCAAGTATGTAAAATAGATGTAGGCACTGAAGAATTAACCATAGTTACGGGAGCTACAAATGTTAATGTTGGAGATTATATTCCTGTAGCAATAGTTGGTTCCAAATTACCAGGAGATATTACGATTGAAAAAACTAACTTTAGGGGTATAGATTCCTATGGGATGCTATGTTCATTAAAGGAACTTGGATATAGTGACAATGTTATCCCAAAGGAAGTAAAAGATGGTATTTTCATATTAGATAAAGAGTACCCATTAGGATCCTCCATAATAGATGTTATGGGACTAGATGGGGATGTTATAGAATTTGAGATTACACCAAATAGGCCAGATTGTTTGAGTATCATTGGTATGGCAAGGGAAGCTGCGGCTACATTTAGCGTAGAACTTAAGGAGCCAGAGATTAAAATAGAAAATGAAGTAGAAAATATAAAAGACTATTTAGACTCCATAGAAATACCTTCTGATAATTGTAACAGATATTACGCCAAGGTTGTAAAGGATGTAAAGATTGGGGCATCCCCACTTTGGATGCAAACAAGACTTATGGAGGCAGGAATAAGACCTATAAGCAATATAGTGGATATAACAAACTTTGTAATGCTTGAATATGGTGAGCCATTACATGCTTTTGACTTGGAAAAAGTTGAAGGTAGAAAAATTATAGTAAGACAGGCAGAAGAAGGAGAAAAACTCATTACTTTAGATGAAGTGGAAAGGGAACTTAGTACATCAGATTTGGTAATTGCCGATGCTAACAATGCAATAGGTATAGCTGGTGTAATGGGAGGCTTTGATACTGAAATTACTAAGGATACTAAATATGTATTGCTAGAAGGTGCTAATTTTGATGGAAAAAGCATCAGACTTACATCAAAGAAGTTTGGATTAAGGTCAGAAGCTTCTACAAGATTTGAAAAGGGAATTGATCCAAATCTAGGGAAACTATCAGTTGATAGGGTTTGCCAATTAATTGAGCAAATTGGTGCTGGTACAGTTGTTTCTGGAAATATTGATATATATAAAGAAAAGAAAGAAGAAAAGACCATACTTGTAAGACCAGCCAGGGTTAACAAGATCTTAGGAATTAATATCTCAACTGAGACTATGATAGGATACTTAAATGGTTTGGGACTTGAATCTAAATTTGTTGATGAGTTAATCAATGTAAAGATACCAACATTTAGACTAGATATAGACAGAGAAATTGATTTGATTGAAGAAATCGGAAGACTCTATGGTTTTCATAATATAGAAAGCAAACCATTAGTTGGCGTCCTTACTAGGGGAGAAAAACCACTTGGAAAGAGAATTGAAGATAAGGCTACATCAATCTTACTAGGTCTAGGATTCAATGAAGTTATGACATATTCTTTCATTAGCCCTAAGGCTTTTGATAAGATAAATCTTCCAGAGGATAGCTCTTTAAGAAAATATATTAGGCTTGTAAATCCATTGGGAGAGGATTTTTCTGTAATGAGAACTACTCTAATTCCAAATATGATGGAACTACTTAGTAGAAATTATAGCCGAGGAGTAGAGGAAGCTTATCTATATGAGGTAGGAAATATATTTTTAGGTAAAGAATTTCCAATAGTTGAATTACCAGAAGAGAAAAAGGTTCTTTCCTTTGGTATGTATGGGAAAAAAGATTTCTATTCATTAAAAGAAGCAGTTAATATTGTGTTAGGAAGATTAGGCATTAAAGATATTGAATATATTAGGGAAGAAAACAACCCTGTTTTTCACCCAGGTAGAACAGCTAAGTTAATGCTTGATGGTAAAGAATTAGGTATAATTGGTGAAGTTCATATGGATGTTGCGCAAAATTACAGCATTAAGGATAGAGTATATATTGGGCATATTGATTTTGATAGGGTAATTGAATTAACAAATACAGAAGTAAAATACAAACCACTACCTAAGTATCCATCAATGCTTAGAGATTTAGCATTGGTAGTAAAGGATGATGTATTAGTAGGGGATATTCAAAAAACCATATCAAAGCATGGAGAAGGTTTAATTGAAAGAATTGAATTATTCGACATATATACTGGCAATCAAATTCCAGATGGTATGAAGAGTGTGGCGTATTCTATTGTTTATAGATCCTATGATAGAACCCTTAGAGATGAAGAAGTTAACATTATTCAACAGGCTATCATTGAAGATTTAGAAAATAGATTTGATGCAAAACTCCGATCATAGATAAAAGAGTAGAAATATCTACTCTTTTTTGCAAAAAAAGAAGGAGAAATAGAAAATATGTCGAATATTATAGAGTATAAACTATAAGGGAGATGAATAAGTTATGACAGAAAAAAAGAAGATCAACATATTAATAGATGGTCGTAACTTCACAGTAGTGGGATCTGACAATGAAGATTATGTTAGAACTCTTGCTATTTATGTAGATAAGAAGATAAAAGATTTATCATCTAAGAATGATAGACTTTGTCAAACCATGTCTGCTACTTTAGCAGCATTAAACATAGCAGATGAGTTGCATAAGACGAAATTAAAATTAGAAGAATTAGAAGATCAATCAAAGGACCCAATGGAGAAATATGGGAATGTAATAGATGAGTTAAAAGATACAAAAGCTATTATTGAAAACTTAGAAAAGCAATGTCAAATATACAAAGATGAACTACTGAAATCAAAAATGGATACTGATTATATTACTAAAGAAGCAATAGAATATGAACAAGCATTAGAATTGAAAGAAAAAGAATTAAGAGATAGCCAAAAGATGATAAAGACTTTACAAGATAAGGTGTTTAACAATCAAATTGAGTTAATTGAGACTAAGAAGGAATTAGGAGAAGTACTTAGACGATTAGATTATGAAAAAAATATTTTTACCAAGGAGGAAGTTTAAAGCCTGTGAATAATAATATTGAATTACTAGCTCCCGTAGGTAGTATGGAATCCCTTCATGCTGCTATACAAAATGGGGCAAATGCAGTGTATTTAGGAGGGAAACTTTTTAGCGCTAGACATTATGCATCAAATTTTGATTTTGAAGAGCTAAAAGAGGCTGTTAGCTATGCACATTTAAGAGGAGTTAAGGTATATGTGACTTCTAATATTTTGATGGATAATAGTGAGATTGAAGAGGTATTAGATTATATAAAATTTCTTTATGAAATAGATGTTGATGCAATAATAGTACAGGATTTAGGTCTTGCTAATCTTATAATAGAGTTGTTTCCGGGACTAGAAGTCCATGGAAGTACTCAAATGACAATAAACAATTTACCTGGTGCAGAGTTTCTACAAGATATGGGATTTACTAGGGTAGTATTAGCAAGGGAGACACCTATAGATGAAATTAAACATATTCATAATAACACCCCCATTGAATTAGAAGCTTTTATTCATGGGGCTCTTTGTGTTTCATATTCTGGACAATGTTTAATGA
>CAZIII010000014.1:0-24456 GCA_964539425.1 uncultured Tissierellaceae bacterium
CTATGGCTGCGAATACTATGGAGAAATTATCCCTTTCTTCTCCATTTACCTTAATCTTTGCCTGTCTTACTATTTGAGCTGCTAATTCATTATGAGGTAATCCTGATCCTGAAAATATAGGTAGCTTTTGTCCCCTAATTAAAGTTATAAGTCCGTCTATGGAAGATATTCCTGTTTGGATATAGTCCCTTGGATATTCCCTAGATACTGGGTTTATAGGTCTACCATTTACATTATAAAAATTATCGGAATATATGTCTCCACCATTATCCATGGCCATTCCAATACCATTGAAAGTTCTCCCGAGTATATCCTTAGATAAAGGAATCTCAAATGGCCTTCCTTCAAAACTTACCTTTGTATTATCTACTGAATGTCCCAAGGTAGAGCCAAATACCTGTACAACTACCTTATCTCTATCTATTTTAATAACTCTGCCTATTTTCTTTTCGCCTAAATTGTTTTCTACCTGTACTATTTCACCGTATCCAACTGCATGAACTTTTGATAGCTCTATTAGAGCTCCTTCTACTTTGTCTAATACTAAATATTCCTTTTTCATTGCCTCACCCACTATTTAGAATAATCTAATTCTAATTTATTGTAAAAATCATTGATCATATTGTTAAGTTCTTGTATCTTCTCTATATTTTCGTTGGGTACAGTGTATTTCATCTTTATTATTTCACCATAAAGTTCTCCATTCCTTACTTGGGAAATAGGGATATTTTTCTTTACAGCTTGTAAACCTCTCTCATATAACAAATCTATTGTCTTTAACATTTCTAGCTGTTTGTTTAATGGAACATAGGTATCTTCCTTGTGGAAAGCATTTTGTTGTAAAAATCCAATCTTTATAACTCTTGCAATTTCAAGGATTAGTCTTTGGTCATCTGGCAATACATCTTCACCAACTAAAAGAACAATTTCCAATAGTTTGCTTTCTTCAAATAAAAGTCTTAGCATCTTTCCACGAAGACCTGCTACATCTTGATTTAATTTTAATTCATAATAATTCTTTAGCATATCCATATATCCACTATAACTATTTAACCAATTGATAGCTGGATAATGTCTCGAATAGGCTAATTCCCTATCTAATCCTAGGAATACATTAACAAATCTCTTAGTGTTTTCTGTCACCGGCTCAGAAAAGTCTCCTCCTGCTGGAGAGACTGCTCCTATTATAGTTACAGATCCTTCATCACCAGAAAGTGCCTTTACATATCCTGCTCTTTCATAGAATTGAGCAAGTCTAGAAGGTAGATATGCTGGATATCCTTCTTCTGCTGGCATTTCTTCTAGTCTTCCTGATATTTCCCTTAAGGCCTCTGCCCAACGGGAAGTGGAGTCTGCCATTATGGCTACATGGTAACCCATATCTCTAAAATATTCTGCCATGGTAATACCTGTATATATACTGGCTTCCCTTGCTGCTACTGGCATATTTGATGTATTAGCTATAAGAACTGTTCTTTCCATTATTGGCTTTCCAGAATGAGGGTCAATTAGCTTAGGGAAATCCTCTAGTACTTCTGTCATCTCATTTCCTCTTTCACCACAACCTATATATACTATAATGTCTGCATCAGAAAATTTTGCAAGCTGATGTTGAGTCATAGTCTTCCCTGTACCAAAACCTCCAGGAATTGCTGCAGTTCCACCCTTAGCTATGGGGAAGAAAATATCCAATACTCTTTGCCCTGTGACTAAAAGCTTATCTATGGGTAATCTTTCTTTAGCAGGCCTTGAAATCCTAACTGGCCATTCCTGATACATCTTAAGGCTGTGTTTTTTACCAAGACTATCTTCTATTTCAACCAAATCTTCTTCTATATTGTATTCTCCGTTTTTTACTAGCTTAACAACTTTACCTTCTAGTCCAACAGGCACTAAAAGTCTATGAGTAATCAAAGAAGTTTCTTCTACTGTTCCAAATACTTGCCCCTCTTTTAGATAATCCCCTATTTTCGTATTCAATTCAACTTCCCATAACTTTTCTTCATCGATTGATATAAGACCTATGCCCTCTGGTATAAAGCTACCAAAATCATCCCTTATCTTCTTAAGTGGTCTCTGAATACCATCAAACATATTACCAAGCATACCTGGTCCCAACTTCAAAGAAAGAGGTTTACCAGTTGATACTATAACTTCTTCCCTTTTTAGGCCTTCAGTTTCTTCATATACTTGTACTGTTCCATGATCTCCATCTATGGATATGATTTCACCTATTAACTTTTTATCCCCTACTAATACCATTTCTCTCATCTTAAATCCAGTCATATTTTTCCCAAGTATTACTGGACCATTTATCATAGCAACTCTACCTGTTAAATTATCCATTTAATTCACCTGTCTTTTCTAGGGATGAATATAATCTCTTACCTATTAAGTATTTATTTTCCTCAATAATACTTTTAAAGCTATTGTCTAAATTGTAGGTTTCATATTTCAATATAAATCCACCTATCACATCATCACTGACAATATTAAAGATCATACTCTTGCCATATTCCTTACCTAATTTAAGTATAGAGTCCTGAAGTTTTACTTTATCCTCTGAAATTAATCCTATAGTTACCTCTTTCTCTTCCATGTCTTTAATTACATTATTAATTCCCTTAAGAATATAATCCTTATAATCTTCAGTAGACATAAACCTTTTAGCTCTATCCTCTAAGGATATAATTAAATCTCTTAGTGCCTCTTCCTTTTTTATAAGGATTGAATTTCTATCCTCTTGGGTAGACTTTGATATCATCTCATTTTTCTGTGATTCTGCTAAGAGTCTTCTTCTTTCTATTACTTCTTCTTTTTTCTTTTCAAGCTCTATCTTTTTATTTTCTAGTATTGATTTACTATTAGCCTCTAATTCTTCAAGGGCTTTTTTGCATTTTTCTTCTTCTTCTTTAAATATCATTTTATAAAATATATTTAATTTATCATCAAGAGTAATCATTGAATCACCACCTAAATTTTTATGCCTATGGATTCTTTTATATATCTCATTATAAAGTTTTTGTCCCTTAGGCCAGTTCTATCTGGAATAGTAGTTATAACTTGAGTACTTCCTATTCTCTTAAGCTCTAATACCTTTTCCTTCATTTCTTCAAATATTTTTTCTGTTAAAATGATAATCCCTATATCTGGGTCCTCAACAGCCTTTGAAAAATGAAACTCAACTTCTTCAGTTGTTTGTGCCAAAATCCCATCTATTCCCGCTAGCCTTAGACCTAAAATAGTATCCTGATTATGGCTTATTAGGAAGGATTTCATATTATAACCTTCCTATAATTAGGATGGATACTATAAGACCATAGATTGCGATACCCTCTGCAAGACCTACGAATATCAAAGTCTTACCTAATATACTTGAATCCTCTGAAACTGCTCCTAGTGCTGATGATCCTACTACAGCAACTGCATATCCAGCACCTAAAGTTGCTAATCCTGTTGATAATGCTGCCGCCATAAATCCAAGACCTGCTCCTGATACTGCACTAGTAGTTTCTGCATTTATTGTACCTGGTACTAAAGTAATTATAGCTGCTGCAAGGATTGGTAAAAATACAAATAAGTTTACTCTCAAAATCTTTTTAAGTGTCTTTCTATTACCCTCTATATTCTTGTAAATCATAAAAATTCCTGTTCCTATAGTCATTAAAACCATTAAAGTTGTTGATATTAAAATAAATTCCATTTCTTTTCCTCCTAATTATTTAATATTTAAAGGGTTAAATTCTCTACCCTCACCTTTATAATACCTACTAAATAGTTCATAGTATTGAAGTCTTAGACCTTGAATAAATACTATGATCCCTTCCATTCCAATGATGACAATATTTCCTATAATCATTACTATTATATTTCCTGTTGTAGTTCCAATCATATGACCTATTGTTTCAAAAGCTACTGCTAAGCCCACATGGGTTAATGCAAATGCTCCTACCCTAATAAAGGACACTGTACCACTTAACATGCTTAGTAATGTTTCAATAATGGAAAATACTGATTCAATATAATATCCACCAATATCTTCTCCATGAAGAGGTCTTTTTCCCATTACTAAATGAGTGAGGGGTTGTTTAAATATCATTGCCGCTACACATAGGATAATCATTACTATTCCTATACCAATAGGAAGTATAGTTTTTCCAATAAAACTTCCCCCTACTAATGCAAGTAAAGATAGATAAAATAAAAATCCTGCTAATCCTTCTTTACCAAATAATCCGTCTTCCATATCTTTTCTTTTATAACTATTAATCATTCCATATATATAAGATACAAGTATCAGCACTATACCTACAACTATTGCAGATACTAGGATTGTATTTATATTTTCGAAAGGTTTAATCAAAAGAGCTGGCAAAAGTGTTTCAATTCCAAATATAGCCCCGTATAAAGTACCAAACACCATGGAACTAAGTCCTAATCTGGAAAGCAATCCACCAAACATCTTATTTTTACGTCCGAGTAATATACCACCTAATAGTAATATTCCTCCTTGTCCTAAATCTCCAAACATGGCTCCAAATAAAAGCATATATGAAAGAGATAAAAATATTGTAGGGTCTAATTCATTATAAGAAGGCATCCCATACATCTTAACTAAAGCTTCAAATGGTCTAAATACCCAATTGTTTCTAAGCTTTGTAGGAGGGGTAAGTTCAGAATCATCCTTAAATATTACTAGCATATCTTTATATGCATTAAGAATCTTCTCTAACTTTTCCTTATCCTTTTTAGGGACCCAACCTGAAAGATAGAAGAATTTATTTGACCTAGCTAATTCTTCTTTAATATCCTCTATTTTTCCCTTTGTCTTTAACATATTTAGTATATTTGAGATATTATACCTATGTTTTTCATTTAAACCAGCTATTGTTTTTTCTAAGTCATCTATCTCTTTTTCTAAGTCTTCTTTCTTCCTAAATAATGACGTAGTTATCTCTTCAGGTGTACCATAATAATCCTCTGGGATTTTGATTTCCTTAAAGTTGAGGGATCTTAATATTCTATTCATCTCTTCTCTCATACTTGAAGGATATATAGCTAAATAGGCTTCCCCTTCCTTTCCAGCTCCTGTATGAAGAACAACAGCTAGGATGTTTTCATAATTTTTCTTAAGTTTTATTCTATCCTCTTTTGATAATATTCCAAGTCTAAAGTCAAAATAAGAAAGATTTCTTAAATCATCTATGGAAAAATTTATTCCTCTAGTATGAGATAGGTTTTTATAAAAAGATTGAACTATTTCCAACTCATCCTTAGCCGTATTTAGTTTTTCCTTATACTCTTTTACTATTTCATATATGCTACTAAATTCCTTAGAAATTTCATCTATATTTATATTATCTTCTAAATTTGGCTTCCTATAGTTAGCTTTAATATTAAAAATTTCTTCTAACTCTTCACCTTTTCTTAGAAGGTCTTCATAGGTTTTATCCTTTGAAAAGGATGTAATATAGTTTAGGTCTAGTACCTTTTCTAGATTTTCATTCTCTACTTTAAAGACAAAACTATTGTCTTCTATTTGTGACAATGCTGATACTAATTCTACTTTGCCTGATAGTATTATATCTTTTAATACATTATCCACATCTACAATATTCCCGATGACGTTCATCATTGTCATCTTTTCAACAGACATTACTCATCACTTCCTTCTACTTTCATAACTAAGTAATCCTTGGTTTCTTCCATAGTTAATCCATATTTTTTTGCTTCCAATATAGATATAATATCTCTAATCTCATACTCTAAAAGATGAATATAGGCCATAGATAAGTGTATATCTAATTTAGCCTTTTTAAATGCATCTAAAAACTTATAAAGGGAGTATCTTTGGATTCTTCTTTCCATGTATAAATCCACATCTTTTTTAGTATCAAACAAGAAATTATATTGAGTTTTCAATACTATTTTTATAAATTCTTCTATATTGGAATAGCACATATTTTTGATATCTTTATATTGAAACTCATATCCATTAGGTAATGCAAAATTTATTAACTCCTCAGCTAGTAAATTATAAAATTTAATTCCTCTATATATCCATTCAAGATTTAGCAAATCCACATTTCTACCTAATATCTCTTCAAATATAATTCTATCTTCTCTTTTAAGGTTTTGGGATTTAGATTTTAGTAAGCTAAAATATAGCCTATCTAAATTCATTTCCATATAAAATATTATCTTAGCATGCTCTTCGTTTTTATAAGGATTTAATACATGATAATAAATAGTTCCCCTTAAACTTTCAATAAACTCTTCCAAATTCGAAGAGCTCTTAATTAATCTGATATCAAAACTATGATATTTTCCTTTTAATAAACTGAGATTCTGTATTTTATCAGTATTTTCTTTTCTTTCTAACATCCTAAGAAATAGCTTTAAATCTTCGATTTCATACCTTAGCATCAAGGTTTTAAAAAAATCCCTATAGTCATCAGTAAAATATTTTATAATCTTTTCAGATTCAGCAATTAAATGTCGCTTTAATTCGATTTCTACCTGCTGAATATTATCTAAGTTTTCTATTCTACTTAACTCTTCTCGATAGGCGGTTTTATCTCTAAGATAAGCTACTTGTTCTTCTACATTGTTCTTTTCTATTAAACTTATATAGTCTTTTTCATCTAATACCTTTGTTCTCAAGACCCTTATTTTAGTATTTATAGCTGCAAATCTTCTTTCACCGCTCATGAATATCCCTCTATTCTTTACCTTTAAATAAGCTATTCCATAGACCTTCTACTAATTGGTCCTTGTTCTCTTTATATTTGTTTTCTATACTATTGAGAGTCTTCATATCCTCAGACTTCATCTGTTTTATCTCTAACTCTCCATTTTTGATGACTTCATTATAAATTCTTTCTCCTTCAGATCTACCTTCTTCCATATAATCTTTTTCTAATTTCTGAATCGCTTCTCTTAATTCTTTTTCCTTATTTTCTATAAGCTCTTCAGTCTTTAGCTTCATCTCTACCGTTTCTTTATCAATATTCATGATATTATTGATAATTTCATCCATAGCGCATCACTCCTTGACTAATCCATTATACTCCTCATTTTTTAAATGTAAACCTAAGCAATATTCAAATTGTTGGACAAGAATTAAGATTAATCAAATTGAAAGGATTATTTTTTTGTTTTACCTAGATTTTCCTTTAATTATCTCTAATTCTCTTAGATTCTCTTAGCTTTCCTATTTGTTACAAAATCTTAATAGTCTTTTTCTGGAATATTTTAGATTTTTGCAAAAAAAAGGGATACTATCAGTATCCCTTCTTATTACAAACTTAAACCTCTTTCAAAGGCTTTAATATTAACTTCATGTACTCTCTCTGGAAGGAATTTCTTAATCTTACTCTTCCAGTTTATATTTTCTAATCCTAAAGCCTTGACTATAAGTCCAAGCATTACAATGTTTTGTGATCTTGGTTCACCTAGTTCTTCGGCTATTACCCTTGCATTTATAGATATTACCTTTTCTATCTTATCTTTTAATTCTTCCATTATCCCATCAGGATATTTTTCAAGTCCTCCAAGAACTGGCAATGGATACATTTCTTCTTCATTAACTATTAAAGATCCACCCTTCTTAAGTAGTGGTACATATCTAGCTGCTTCAAGCTTCTCAAAGGATACCAATACATCTGCTTCACCTTTGTTAATCGTTGGAGAATATACCTTATCTCCAAATATAATTTGAGTAGTTACACTTCCACCTCTTTGTGCCATTCCGTGGATTTCTGACATTTTTACATCATAGCCCTCTTCTAGAAGACCTTCTGATAATATCTTAGATACTAAAATCGTACCCTGTCCTCCTACACCTACTAAAAGTAAAGATTTTGCCAATTAAATCACCTCTTCCCCAAAAGATTCTATAGCTTTAAATGGACATACTTGTAGACATACTGTACAGCCATTACACATTGAAGTATCCATGCTAACCACATTGTCCTTCATAGATATTGCCGGACAGCCTATTTTTAAACAAGTTTTACATTTTTTACACTTTTCTTGATTTACTTGACAATATAGATTTGCTCTTCTCTTTTGTACATCTTTAATAAGTGCACAAGGTTGTTTTGTAATGATTACAAATGGCTCAGTAGCTTCTAAGGCATCATTAATTGCATTTGCATTTGCATCCATATCATATGGATCTATAACTCTTATATTTGATTCTTTTATTCCTATGGCCTTAACTAAGCCTTCAATATCTATCTGTGGTGCTTCTACGCCAGATAAATTCTTTCCTGTACCTGGGTTTTCCTGATGGCCTGTCATTGCTGTAATTCTATTATCTAGTATTACAACTACCATATTACTCTTGTTATATACTGCATTAACTAGTCCAGTCATACCAGAGTGGAAGAATGTTGAATCCCCTACTATTCCAAAGGTCTTCTTGCCTCTATCTGCCATTTGGTTAACCTTATCAAAACCAATACCTGCAGTGATTCCAGCACCCATACATATTACTGTATCTCCAGTAGCTAATGGTGGTGCAGACCCTAAAGTATAGCATCCTATATCAGATGTAACTACAATTTTATTTTTATGTTTGGATAATGCATAGAATAAACCTCTATGTGGACATCCTGCACATAATGCTGGCGGCCTTGAAGGTACTTCTATATCTAGTTTATATCCTTCTTCAACTTTTTCACCTAACATTGCTTCTCTAATAATTTGTGGGTTTATCTCGCCACATACTGAGAATATTTCTTTACCAATACAATCTATTCCCATAGCCTTAATAAATTGTTCCATATAAGGCTCATTTTCTTCTATTATATATAGTTTGTCCACACCTTCAGCAAATTCTCTAAATAATTTATCTGGTAATGGCCAACTAAAGCCTACTTTTAAATAAGAAACAGTATCTCCAAATACTTCCTTGGCATGAAGATAGGATGCTCCTGATGTTATAATTCCTATTTTCCTATCATTCCACTCAATTTTATTTAATGGACAATTGTTTGAGTATTCCTGAAGTCTTGGAATTCTAGTTTCTTCCATTTCCAAATGCTTAGTCTTAGCATTTGCTGGAGTCATTATGTATTTCTTAGGATTTTTCACATACTCTTTTATTCCAACTTCTACTCTCTCACCTAATTCTACAGTTCCCTTGCTATGGCAAACTCTTGTAGTTACTTTAAATAATACAGGAGTATCAAATTCTTCTGATATTTCAAATGCATGCTTTATAAAATCCTTACATTCTTGGCTATCAGATGGTTCTACCATGGCAACCTTTGCATGAGGTGCAAACAATCTATTGTCTTGTTCATTTTGAGAACTATGCATACCTGGTTCATCAGCTGTTATAACAACCAATCCACCGTTTACTCCTTCATATGCAATAGTGAATAATGGATCTGCTGCAACGTTTAAGCCTACATGCTTCATGGCTACTAATGCCCTAGCACCAGCTATGGAAGCACCAGCTCCAACTTCAAGAGCTACCTTCTCATTAGTGGACCATTCTGAATAAATTTCTTCGTATTGTGAGATGTTTTCAAGAATTTCAGTGCTTGGTGTACCTGGATATGCAGATGCAACTAAACACCCTGCTTCATAGGTTCCTCTTGCTATTGCTTCGTTACCTGTTAAAAGCTTTTTCATCAAATCCCTCCTACTTTTTATGTATTTATAATATTATATCAAACATTATGGAAATTGTACTAATTATTTTCATTTTAAGTAAAACTTCAACAAATCAAAGATTTAAACCAGTGTATAAAAGATTCAACATCTATATCCACTGCAATATCTATGTTTTTCTCTTCATCTCCAATATTACGATAATCAAATAAAAGCATTCCTAAGTTTTGCTTATTATTTGTTTCTATTGATGCTTTAAATTTCTTCTTCCTCACTATATCAGGGAATACCATTGTAGCAAGTGCTACAAGGTCATGGACTTCTATTGCGTTTTCTCCACATATGCATTCTCTATTATGTATTGACTGAAGAAGCTCACCAATTAACTTGCTATGAATATTATTAAAAACCTTAAAGTAATCCATATCTTCAGATGATAAAAATGCTTTTTTTGTCACACCAAGTCCCACCATAGTAAGTGGTATGCCTGAATTAAATACTATCTCTGCAGCATGGGGATCAATATACATATTAAATTCTGCGGATGGCGTAATATTCCCTTGACCAGTTGTTCCACCCATAAAGGTTATGGATTTAATCATAGTCTTTATATCTGGATGTTTTATTATGGTCTTTGCAATATTGGTCATAGGTGCTAATTCAAGAATTTCTAATTCTTTATTATGCTTCTTTGCTTGCTCATAAATATAATCCGTTACATCCATTTCATGAAATTTCCTATTTGATTCCTTTAATAATACTTCTCCCAAACCTGTCTTTTTGCTGGATAACCTTCGTTCCCTTATTAAGGGGTTGCTTGATCCTACAACTACGGGTAATTCCCAAGAGATTGTATCCAGTAGATTTAATGCATTTCTACTAGTATTTTCTACACAAGCATTGCCTGCTGTAGTTGTGATTCCAATCACATCTATGCCTTGGATCTTATGTGCAGTTGTAATTGCTATGGAATCATCTAATCCTGGATCACAATCTATGATAATTGGTCTATCCATTTATATACCCCCAACTATTAAAACTCCCTTTACAAATAATTATTCCTTATTTGCTACTTCTAAATTCTGTTCAGCGCTTGCTGACTTCATTTCCCAATGTAGTACAAAAGTAAGCACTACCCTAAGTATGGCCACTGATGCTAAAATAATAAATTCGTCCAATGTCCTTACAACTACAGTTTTTATTATTTCCGCTGCTAATTTAAATTCTAAGCTTAGTGACATGGCCTTAGCGAAATCAATTGACACATCTTGTTTGTTGATGCTTATAAAGTTCTTAGTAAATCTATAGACTCCTCTAACTGCTCCTATTACAATTATAAATACTCCTATAGCTTCTAAAGAAGCTGTAATATAAGGTATTATGGCCTCTAAAAAATGTTCAATTATCACTTAACTCTCTCCTCTTTAGTAAAATGTTCCTATGGGAAACTTACACCTCCGCATATTATATTCTAACATAAAACTATTAATAGTGTTAGTATATAATTTAGGAATTAAATCATAATATTGGACATAGTTTAAGGGATAGTAGAGTCTACTATCCCTTAGTTTTATGATCTATTTATCTTTACTTTTTATAGAAAGCAATAGATTTAAGATAATACCCACAACAGCTGCTGTAGCTATTGCTGGGAACTCTTGACCGAATAGTGGAATCATGCTATTAGGATAGTTAAATGTACCACCTAACCCAACTATTAATATGACTGCTATAACTGCAAGATTTTTAGATTCGAACATATCAACTTTTTTATCTATCATTATTGTTATACCCTGTGCCCCTATTACACCGAATAGGTATATTGAAAGACCACCTATTACTGATGTTGGTATGGAGTAAATTATATTAATTAGTGGAGTGAAGCAAGAAATAATCATAGTTATTATGGCTGCTAGCATTAGCACTGGTACTGAAAAGTTCTTTGATAATGCCATTGCACTTATATTCTCTCCATAGTTTGTACCTGCTGGTCCACCTATTAGACCTGAAACTATATCACCAATACCATCACCTATTAGGTTTAAGCCTAATTTGTCTTCTATATTATAGGTCTTATTTGAACCCTTCTTTTTAGCTACGTCATTTACATAAATATCTAATTGATAGATATGTGCCGTTGATTCAGGTATTGTAGCTATTGCTATGGGCATTATTGCGGCTACAGCTGCCCAGCTTGGTTTAGGGAATGTGAATATTGGAAGATTTAATATTGAAGTTGATTCTATGGTACTAAATGTAACAAAGGGAATATCCGTAATAGCCCCTATTACTAAAGCTACTGCGTACCCTGTAAAAAGTCCAAATAATATTGGGAATTGACTAAGTTTTCCCTTTAAGTATACTGAGTATAGAATAGTGGACAATAATGTGACTATTGAAACCACCCATGCCATATTTGTTGCAAATACCTTCTGTGATTCTGCTACAATGGCTGGTATACTTGATGCATCTGATAATGCATTTGCTGACAAAGATAATCCTATTATCATGGCAATACTACCAGTTACAGTCGGTGGTAGTACTCTGTCTATTGCATCTTTACCTGCTTTATTAATAATAACGCCTGCAATTATAGAAACAAATCCTGACATTACAATACCAAATTGAGCTATTGAAATTTTTTCATTTAGGGAGTATCCTGCGAAAGCTTCAGCACCCATAATTGATGCTATTGCAGCTATATATGAAAAGCTTGATCCATAATATAATGGAATTTTCTTTCCTGTTATAAAAATAAAGGCAAGAGTTGCTAGACCACTAGCAAAGATAGTTGTTGAGACATGAAATCCTGTAATTAGAGCAACTAGAACCGTTGCTGGGAACATTACAACTATTTGCTGTAATGCAAATAATATCAATTCTAATGCTGGCGGACGCTCATCAGGTAAGTACCCGATTACCTCATTGTTTTTCATATTAGCCATAAATAATTCCTCCTAATTTAAATTAGTTCTTTATTTGGCTGCATATACCCAAAAAAATAATCTTGCCTTAGCAAGATTTACATACTAAAAGTAAATTTACAAAAGTAAATTTTCCTTCAAGCATCTATGGTATCTTACTGGTATCTCTGCACCAATTTAAAGATTTATCTTACCCATTATGCCATAAAAATATTACTTTGTAAATAAAAACTTTATGGAATTTTTTTATTTACTAACCATATTTCTTCCTTTTTTCTTTGCACGATATAAAGCCTTATCTGCAGATTTCAATACATCCTCTGGCACCTTGTCTTTCTCATTCCTTTGAGATACACCAATACTTACTGTTATTTTAACTTGTTTCTGAGCTTTAGATCCTTTGGTCTTATTTTTAGATTTGTTTTTAGGTCTATCCTTCCCTCGTACTACAAAACCTCGTTTTTCTATATTCTCCCTTAGTTCTTCAAGATGAGGAAGGACATCTTTTATACTTTTACCTGAAAACAACATGGCAAATTCCTCTCCACCATAACGATAGGGTTTTCCTCCACCACTTACATCCCTTATGATAGAAGCAACCAACCTCAAGACTTCATCTCCTGTATCATGGCCATAGGTATCGTTGAATTTTTTAAAATGGTCAATATCCAGCATAGCAATGGAATAGTTAACACCTAATTTCATCATATCCTGATTAAGAGCTCTACGAGAAGGAAGACCTGTAAGTTCATCAGAAAATGCCATATAGTAAGAATCCTGAATTATAGAAATTATAAGGATAACTCCTGAAATAAGAAAAAATATTGAATAAAGGCTTGGATTATTATTGTATAATGCATAAAATACTCCTACTAGCATAGCAAGAAATGAAGCTTCCTGTGAAGACTTACTTAAAGCTTGTCTAATTACAAGTATTATAAAGGTTATAAAAAATAGTATTATTGATATTTGAGATATTGACTTTAGCAAAGTATAGTTCATAGGTAATATCTTTTGGTTAATCATATTAGAAATATCTATTTCTCCTGAATATATTAACCAAAGTGAAAAAAATAATTGAGAAACAATAAATATAATACGAATAATCCCCCATAAGCTCAGAATACCTCTTTCCCTAAAAAATGAGAATATTAAAATATTCATAGGAATTACTAAACAAACTATTGAATAAATATGAGTAACTTCTGCTGTTGTAGCAAGGAGACCTTGGCTATAATCAATAGATACTAAACACAGGCTAAGGACTATCATAATGAAAAATTCCCTACTATGATTGAATTTAAAAGCTATAACTAACCCTACGAGGAATATAGCATAAGGTGAAAGCTTTATCATATCTAGTTGAGCCTCAGACATTGTACTAGTCTTTGTATAAAAAACATATGCCAAAATGATTAAAGCAAATGGCAACACCATAGAAAAAATATTTTTAACTGTATTCTTCACAATATTTAATTCCTTTCTTAAGAATCTTTTGTTAACTTTAGAATTAAATACCATTATATTGCAAGACAAATACTAAAGTAAAGATGTCAAAAGTCTCATCTATAAAAAATGACAAAGAATATATCTGTCCCTGTGTCATTTTACATAAACTCCTTCAACAAGCTCTCCATAAAATCTATATCCAAATAAGCCTTTATCTTGTCGAAAGTATCCATATTTTTTATTTCCTTATTAGGGTTAAAGTACTCCACATATGCATAGGCACACCAAGATAATGCTCTTAGATATAGGTATGGCGTATAGAGATTAACTCTATCTCTTATACCTTTGTCCTTCATACTAAGTCCACTGACATATTCCTTGAAAAATTCTTCCTTTTCATCTTTGCTTAATATATGATTCGTCTTCCACAAGGTGGTAGTAGGTGATAAGAACTGAGTTAAATCTTGAGCTGGATGGCTAATCACTGGCTTTTCCCAGTCTATTAAATAGGATTTCTCTCCTATAATAAAATTATGGGAATTTACTTCTGTATTATTCACCACATACCAAGAATCACCCACAAAATACTTTTCATTATATTTATTGACCCTTGCCCAGTCTAAAAATTTCTCAAAAAAAACTTTAACTTTTTTATCCATTATTGGGCTATCCCACACATTGACAAGTAGCCTTTCCCCTTCTTTAATCCTGTCACTAAATATATTTTCTTCTACTATAAAAGTATTGTCATCATTAATATCTAAGGAATGAATCTTAGAAAATATCTTTGCAGCCCTTGATAAGTCCTTCTTATAATCTAGGGGTAATCCCTCTAGAAATTCCATAATAAGTATACCGTATTCAAAATACATCAAAGAACTATCTACAAAAAATACTTTTGGAGTCACACCAGATTTCTCTAGATATTTTAATGCATTGAATTCATACCCTATTTGATTATCTAATTGTAATTGACTTCCAGTATTCACCCTAAATACATATTTATTAGGAAAAGAATCTATGGTGAAATTAATATTATATTCACCCTGAGCTAAAAATTTCACTTCAAAATCTTGAGTTAAATTAAGATCTCTTAAAGTTGTTTTACGATTAATACTAATATATTGTCTTATCTGTTCTATAAGTCTGTCCCTTATCAGCTCTCTCACTCCATTCCTTTATAAATCCTACTGTATTTAAGGCTATAGGTTTCGCATTTTTTTCATAGCTTTTCATTAATTCAAAAATATCTTCTTTAGTATCTATATCCCTGTATTTAGAGGCCAGCCCAATTCTTAAGCCTTGATTATTTCCCATATCAATGGTAGATTCTAGTACTGATTTTCCTCCCCATCTTTTGTTTATATGAAATATGCTTTCATATAAACCTTTCATTCCCACTAAATAATATCCCCCATCATAGGATGGTCCTAACACTATATCATTATTGTCCAATATGTCAAAAGCAAGGCTTATATCGATACTAGATATATCAGGTATATCTGATCCTATTAATACTACCTTCTCATATCCTAGGTCTAATATATCTGATATTCCATTATACATTCTACTACCTAAATCCTCCCCCCTTTGAGGAAAGGTTTTAACAAATTCAGGTAGCATCTCTTCAATAATATCCAATGAATTTTCAGGAGTATAGGTAAGATATATGTCTATAGTATCCCTTAGTTCTTCAAAAGTATTAAATAAATCCTTTAGAAAAGCTATATGTAGTCCTGCACATTCATTGCCTGACATGATTTCCATCAATCTTGTTTTGGTCTTGCCTGGTATTGGTATTCTGGTCATTAGTATTAGTGCATTCATTATCTCACCTGCCTGTATATTTTAGCCAACTTATCTGTTGGAGTCCCCAGTAGATATAATATCTTTATTTTATGCATTTTGAGCAAAGTCCTAAGTTGTCCACCTTTTTGAAATCTTCTAGCTGAAGTGCCTATTTTACAATCTAAGACTTTCATCTTTCCCAGTTTATGTATTCTATCAGATAGATCCCAGTCCTCCATTAATTCCATATCCTTGTATCCCTTCAATTCTTCAAATATATCTTTTCTCATAAATATACCTTGATCACCAAAGATTAATTTCAGAAATCTAGCCCTTCTATTGGAAGAATTAGCCACATATTTCATAAATCTTGTATCTAAATCATAAAAATAAAGACTGAAAGATCCTCCTATATATTCTCCTTCTATTGCCTTCTCTATTTCATCTATACTATTTATATCTATTCTTGAATCCGAATGAAGAAACCACAATATTTGGCCCTGAGCAAATTGTGCACCTAAGTTCATCTGTTTTGCCCTGCCTGGAGAACTGTTGATAACTTTAGCATATTTTTCAGCTATATCCACAGTTTGGTCAATACTACCCCCATCTACCACAATTATTTCTTTGTCGCCAGGTAGTTTACTTAAAGTTTTCAAATTTTCTCCTATAGTTTTTTCTTCATTTAATACAGGTATTATAATAGATATCATGATTTTCACTTCCTTAGCAATTAGGTAAATATTCTTATATTATCAGGATCAATATCTATAGATACTTTATCCCCAGTTTTATATATATTATTTCCTTGGGATACAAGCTTCAACTCAATTCCCTTTACCAATAGAGAATAGTAAACCCTATATCCTGCGTATTTACTTGATATTATAATTCCATCTAAATCCTTTTCATCTTCAGGATATATTTTAATATCCTCTGGCTTTATCATTGCCTTTGCCCTTTTGCTATCCTTCAAATTTGTATTGAAGTTAAATATACTACTAATGAATCTACCAGCCTTTATCTCACCGTTTATATAATTTTTCTCTCCAAAGAAATCTGCCACTTTTATTGATATGGGTTTTTCATAAAGATCTTTAGGGCTACCTAGCTGCTCAATTCTTCCATCTAGCATTATGGCTATTTTATCCGATGAAATAAGGGCCTCCTCCTTGTCATGGGTCACTAGAATGGTTGTTATCTTCAACTTTCTTTGTATCTCTAGAGTGAATTCCCTCATATCCTCCCTCAACTTAGTATCTAAGTTAGAAAAGGGTTCATCCAATAATAGGACCCCTGGCTCAATGGCTAAGGCTCTAGCTAAAGCTACCCGTTGCTGCTGCCCACCTGAAAGTTCCTTAGGATATTTTTTATTATAGCCTTTAAGCTGGACCAATTCCAGCATTCTTTCTATTCGAATACTCATATCTTTCATTTTTCTCATTTTAAGACCAAATCCAATATTATCCTCTATATTCATATGTGGAAATAAAAGATAGTCTTGAAATACAATAACAGTTCCTCTTTTTTCCACAGGAAGCTTACCAATATCCTTGTCTCCTAAGAGAATTTCTCCCTTATCTGCTTTAATTAATCCTGCTATGATTTTTAAAGTAGTAGTTTTTCCACAACCAGAAGGCCCTAATAAGGATAGCACCTTTCCCTCTGGGACTTCAAAATTAATATTATCTAAGACTTTTATATTATTAAATGACTTCTCTATATTTCTTAGTATGATTTTAGACATAATTATACTCCTTCAATTTATCCTTATAAATCTTGTTGGTTATTTTCTCTATGATTACTAAAAATATCAAAGTAGTCAGTATAAAGACTATACTATAGACAGAAGCCATGGCCCTATCCCCACTTTGTATATAGGGAAACATTAGCATGGAGAAGGTTACAATCCTTCCTCCACCTATTAAAAGTGTGAGAAAATATTGGCTAAAAGACACTATAAATATCATGCTGCCTGCAGAAATCAATCCCGGCAATATCATCGGAAATGTTATATATAAAAATGTCTGTATACTATTTGCTCCTAAGACTTTAGCCTGTTCCTCCATATCTTCACCTACTATTTCAAAAACAGATTTTAGTATCCTTACACCATAGGGAATACAAGGTATTAGATGTATTAATACGACTCCAAAAAATGTGTTGGCTAATCCTATTTTAATAAATTGAAGATGTATACCCATTGCCACAGTTACAGGAGGAACTATAACTGGTGCAAATATTAGAATCTCTACTATTTTCTTTCCCCTAAATTTGTATAATGCCAATGCCTTAGCTGCTGGAATAGTGACCCCTAAAGTAATTAGTGTAACTACAGCAGATAAAAAAATACTAAAGACTAAGGTAGATAAACTATTAGAGCTGGGATTTAAAAAATATGACCACCCTCTCAATCCCCAGTCCTTAGGTAACAATTGAGGCCAAGGCCATCTCTTCGCAAAGCTCCATATAAATATAACTACCAAGGGTAATAATAAAAATATAGAAAAAATGCCTACTATGAATTTATATTTAAATTTTGTTTTATTTTTCATTATATCACCTAGTATATTTATATGACTTTTCAAAGGCTTTGTAATAAAGCCATGTAAGGAATAAGGCTATCAAAGTTATTAATATATTATAGACCATAGCATAGGGTCTGTTGGTAAGTATAGGACTCCCATACTCTATAAAGGCTTGAACAGACAAGGCCTTGGGTTGGGTAGGTCCTAGCAATAATGGTACTTCATATGCTCCAAAGGAAAATGCAAAGATTATTATAAAAGATGAAAAAACAGAAGGCATTATAAGGGGAAATAGTATATGAAAAAATATTTGTCTCTTATTTGCACCTAGGTTACTTGCTACATCAGATAATTTATTGCTCACATTCCTAAGTATGGTATAGGTAGTAAGAGCAACGAAGGGTATCTCCTTCCATAAATATGTAATTATTATTCCTATTCCGTTTTTATCATAAAGAATAGAGGGAAATTGGCTTCCCTCTGTGATTAATCCAAGTTGAAATAAAATACGTGGAATTATTCCTGTTTGAGATAAAATATTGTATACAAGAAGTACAGAAACTATATGGGGTACTACTACAGGAATCCTAAACAAGAATTCTGCTATGCCCTTCTTCTCTTTAATTTGTAGAATTCCATAGGAAAGAATAATACCAAATATAATGGCAAGAAAAGATGAAACAAAAGAAGTATAAAGGCTAAATTTTAATGACAATAAAAAATCTCTGCTTGTTAATACTTCTTTATAATATTTAAGTGTAAATTCTGTTAAACCTACAATCTTAAAGTAACCCAAACTCTGCATTAATCCCATAATGATTCCCGAAACAAATATGGCAACTAAAATAAAAGTCACTGGAGCTACTAAAATATAAGGCTTCATTTTTTCCTTCAAATTACTCACCTTCACCTGGTATCTCTTCCATCCATATTTTCTCAATGATTGGTACTAAGTCTGCCGGCATCTCTGGAATTCTATGCTCTAATAATGTTTCCTGGGGCAATGTAGCAACTCCAAGCTTTACAGACTCTAACCTTCCTTTTTCTTCTTCACTTAATTTATTATTATCCAATACGGGAAGATCTCCCCATAGGGCTGGTTCATACTTTGTAGCTTGAGACTCTACATTTAATATATAGTTAATAAGAGCCATTGCACCTGCTTTATTTGGAGCATTAAAAGGAATAGCAACAAAATGAGTATTACCAATGGTTCCTTTATCAAATACAAATGTCCTTGTAGACTCAGGGTATTCTCCAGTTTCAACTTTACCTGAAGGTACATTTGGATTATAGTCCATGGTCATCCATACCTCTCCATCTCCATACATATTGTTAAGAAGCGGAGCATCTCCTGGATATGTTTTTCCTTCCTTCCATAGATAAGGCTTTAATTCCTTCAGATATTCCATAGCAGGTTCTATGGCTTTTCTTACAATTTCCTCATCTGCCTGCATATCCATAAATTGTTCATATCCCACTATATCACATATTATATTCCTAACAAAAGCAGAACCTGTAAAGTCCGGCAATGCTGGATAAGTAAATTTGCCTGGGTTATTCTTTGCCCATTCTAATAGTTCCCTATGACCTACAGGAGTCTTATCTACTTTTTTACTATCATATACCATTACAAATTGTGCCTTTCCGTAAGGCGCTTCATAGCCTTCTACAGGATATCCAAAATCATACTCTACCTCAGTGGAATTTTTATCTATATACTTATTAAAATTTGGCAACTTTTCAGTAAAGGGCCCAAACAATAAACTATTTTCCTTAGCTATGAAGAAATTCTCTCCATTTATCCATACCACATCTATATTCCCTTTTTCCACATTTAATTGTTTTTCATTTAATAAGCTATTTAATATTTCGTCTATATTCATTCCTACTCTTTTTACTGATATATCATAGTCTTTTTTCATACTTTCACTTAAATAGCCATCTATCCAGGAATTAGTCTGTTCACTTCCACCCCAACCATAAAATGTAACAGTAGTTCCCCTTGCATCTTCAAGTAATTCTTCAAAATCCTTGGTAAGGATATCTTCTTGATCCACTGTCTGAGAAGTACATCCAACTAAATTAAATATTAAAACTGTTGCTACTAATAAAATTAACTTCTTATTCATTTTCAATTTCTCCCCTAGTCTTTAATTTTTTCTTAAGTATAAAGGATATGGCTAGTAATCCTACTAACATTCCTATCGAAAGATAAAATTCATTTGAGCCTAATACTGTGGTCTTATCTCCTATATTTGTATATACTATTATACCTGGTAAGGATCCTATTGTGGTAGCAATGGCAAAATCCTTTAATTTAATATCTGATAAACCAGCACTATAACTAACTATCTTGAAAGGAAATAATGGTATCAATCTCAATATCAAAATAAGAAAAAATCCACTTTTTTTATCATTCTTGTTAAATAATACTAAATCCTTTTTCATTAGCTTCTTCACTGCTTGCTGCCCTAGCATTCTAGAAATATAAAAAGCTATAATAGCACCAATTAAAGAACCTATTGTAGTAAGTATAGTACCCCAAAATAAACCAAATATCATACCACCTGCAATTACTAATACGGAATCAGGAAATAGCAGTAATGGTAATGAAGATAATAGTCCTACATAAATAATAGGACCCATTATTCCCTTTCCCTGAATCAATTCTTTAACTTCATTTGGTCCATAATCCTTCAGTATATTAAATTTATTTATTATAATCACTATAACGATTATCGCTATAGTGATTAATATTATCTTCTTAAGATTTTCTTTCTTCATCTTCCTATCTTCTTTCCCTTATATCTATTGGTCCATTTTGTTATTGTGTTTTGGTTCACTTGTTCCATACTAGAAAAATCATTAAAGAGTAAATCTAATATATGATATGATTTCTTACCACCTCTACGCATTGACTCTACGCATTCTTGGCAATAGGTTATTATATATTCAGTATCTGCCTCTTGGGCCCTTCTTTTCGTATGGGCTTTAGCTATATGACTTTGTGTGATGGATACCATACCACCAGCACCACAACAAAGTGTTCTACCTCGATTAAATTTCATTTCTTTAATATCAAATCCTAATTCATCTACTATTTTTCTAATGGATTCATGGATTATATCAACATCTCTTGTAGGGCATGGATCATGAAGAGTAAATTTATCATCTATATCCTTGCCAATACCAATCCTAGTCTTTGGTACACCAAATTTACTTATTACTTCCCATAAAGATACTACCTCTATATCCTTACTATTATTTCCTATGGTCTTAAAGCAATTTTGGCAGCCTGTAATTATCCTTTTAATACTCTTATCTTTAAATTCTTTTTCAAGAATAGAATAATATTCCTTGAATTTCTCATCCTTCCCCAAAAATGCCGTAGGTTTGCCACAACACTTGGTATATATGCCAATGCCTTGAATATTATCTCTAAGATAATCATAAGTCTTTTCTACAATTGATGGGCTATAAGATAGTAGTCCACATCCTGGAAAAAATATTGTATCCGATTGTAGATTTTCAATATTCGAAGTAAATAAGTTAGAAAAGCTTAATTTCTGATGTAAATCTACTCCACTGGTATTAAGTTCCTTTGGCAGTTTTCCATTATTTAAATTGACCACATCTCGTCTAAGCTCTAAAAACAATGATTTCAAATCTACTCCCTTAGGACATACCTCAGTACAATATCCACATAGCATACATGAGTAGGGTAATTGGTACTCAAATGTACCATCATTTAATAATTCCTTCAATAGAATCTTTGGAGAATCACAGAATTTGTCCAACATTGGACAACCCTTCATGCAAGCATTACAACCTATACATTTTTGCTCTTCTTCAATTATCTTCATGGTACTACTAGATATTATCATATATAACACCTTTCTCTAATAAATCAGTGAAAGAGATTGTTTCTATAAACAATCTCTTTGATACTATTGTTCTACAGATTTTTTCTTCTTTTCATCCCATATCTTCTTAACTAAAAATCCTAATGCACTAACTGCAAATAATATAAGAAGTCCTGTAACAAAAGTCTTAGCTCCACCTGTTAACATCTCACCTGCATAGGAATATACTATGGTTGCAGGAAGTTGTCCCAGTCCTGTTGCCCATAAAAATGACCATAATCCCATGGAAGTAAGTCCAGCTGCATAACTTACAATATCAAAGGATATAAATGGTAAAAGTCTGGCAATTAATATTGTATAGTTACCATGTTTCTCAAAAAACTTATCTATCTCCTCTAATGCAAATTTAGAAGTAAGTTTTTCTACAGTATTTCTTCCATATATCTTAGCTATATAAAAACATAATATAGCTCCCGCCATGGCAGATGACCAAGAAAGAATTGCACCCTTCACCCATCCAAAAAGACTAGCATTTGCAAATGTAATTAAAAATGCTGGTAATGGTGCAGCTACTGATTGGAACATCATAAGTAAAAATGATATAATAGGCGCCCATATACCGAAGGAAAGAATATAACCCTTTATGGCCTCTACATCCAACATGCTAAATACAAATATTATCCTTTTTATAGTCGTTCTAACAGGTTCAACAAATAAATAAATACAAAGTAAAAATAACAATACCCCTATTTTAATCCAGGTTGATTTTTTAATATTTTTCATAGTTCTGCCTCCTAAAGACTTATATCTTTAGATATAATCCCTTTTAATTATTTTTCTAGAGGTAAATCTGGATTGCCTGACCATGCATAAAAGCTTGCGTCATAGTTTCTAACATCTTCATATCCTAACATAGTTAATACTATTTGCATATGAGCTGATCTAATCCCAGCTGTACAATATGTTACTATTTCACTATCTTTCTTAATTCCAAGATCATCTAATATATTTTGTATTTCTTCTCTAGTTTTTAGAGTACCATTGCTATTTAAGAATTGATTAAAAGTTAGATTAATAGATCCTGGTAAATGTCCGCCCCTTGCTTCTCCAAAATCTGTTGCCCCATCATACTCTTTCTTTTCTCTAACATCTATTATAAGTAAATCATCTATTTTACTTGCTAATTCCTCGGTTGTAATATTTGTACTGTTATCTAATGATGTTACTTTAACTGCAGTTGCATTTGGAATTACTTCATCCTTGGATATCTCATATTTCTTAGATTCCCAAAATTCAATTCCACCATCAAGTAGTTTTGCCTTTTCAAATCCTGCTCTTCTCAGCATCCATACTATTCTTCCATCTTCTCCCCAACCATTTGGCGAGCTTGTATATACTATTATTTCTTTATCTAGATCTAGTCCAACTTCAGATAATTTTTCAGATAAGGCATTTGGCTCAAGTACTGTTCCCCAATTTGGATCTCCAGGACCACCAGTCATATCTGTAAATTGTTGCCACATAACAGCTATTGCTCCAGGTATATGCCCCTTTGAATGAGGATCTGCTCCTCTAGCGTCTAATATAATCACATTATCTTTTTCTAGATTTTCCTTTAACCAATCAGCACTTACAACATATCCACTATCTAAGAAATCTCCGCTTCCTTCTATTGGTAATTCATTTTTAGTGCATCCACTTAATATTAGTACAAATCCTAAGAGCAATAACAATATTGACTTAATTCTTTTCATTTTCTTACCCCTCTCTTCTATTTAATTAAAATTACTTAATTTCTATTAAATATTAACATATAGTCTGATTCAAATGAAATTAAGTTTGTCTATGATTATACTTTTAATATAGATTACTTTTATAGTTATATTTTTTCATTTACTTTTGATAAATAATTAGTTAAATACATTGACATTTATCTATATGTAGGAATATAATTAACATATAGATGTTTATCTATGTATTGTCTTAACTTGTATTATGGAGGTGAATATGTGATTATGTCTTATACTGATTATGCATTGCTATTAAAGGCATTGGGAGATGAAACAAGGTTGAAAATCTTTCATATGCTTTCCAAGGGAGAGCTCTGTGCTTGTAACCTACTGGAGGAATTCAATATTACACAACCTACTCTTTCATACCATATGAAAATATTATGTGAATCTGGACTTGTTAATGGAAGAAAAGATGGGATATGGACGAAATACTCTATTAATATGGATTCTTTGGAATTATTAAAAAGCTTATTTAATGATATAA
>CAZIII010000015.1:0-24140 GCA_964539425.1 uncultured Tissierellaceae bacterium
TTTTATATGTCGATGCTGCAAAACCTACTAAGTCCCCCACTACTCCACCACCAAGACTTAATATTATCCCATCTCTGTCAATATTTTTTTGTATTAAGAACTTGTAAATATTCAACAATTCTTCATGACTTTTATTTGCCTCTCCTGAAGGCATAATGTAAATATTTTCTCTTTCCCCCATTAAATTATCCACTTCTTCATTATATGAATTATAAACATTCCTATCAGTAACTAAAATAAAATTATCTTTAATTACATATTCTTTTAATTCTTCCCATATATTATCTGCCATCTTAAAAACCATATTATTACCTACTTTCCATATATTTAAGATAATTATTAAAATTTATCTTAATTTCCTCTAAAAAATCCCCTCCAAACTTTTTCAAAAATTCATCCGCTAATATATATGATATCATAGATTCAGCAACAATGCTTGCTGATGGAACAGCACATATATCTGATCTTTCAAATTGAGCTATGACTGGCTCCTTTGTTATCATGTCCACAGTGAATAATGGTTTCCTAAGTGTTGGTATTGGCTTCATAACTGCTCGCATCACTATATCTTCACCATTAGTGATGCCTGCCTCAATTCCTCCAGCATTATTTGTTTTTCTCTTATAATTGTTTTCATATATTATTTCATCTTGAAACTCTGATCCTTTTCTTGATGCTGCTAAATACCCAAGTCCAAATTCTACACCTTTAATTCCTTGTATACCCATTATTCCAGCAGATAGTCTTCCGTCAATTTTTGTATCCCAGTTAGTATGACTACCTAATCCAAGAGGAACATTTCTAACTATAATCTCTATAATCCCCCCTAAAGTATCCCCTTCTTCTCTTGTTTCTTCAATTTTTTTGATTATTTTTTCTTCAGATGTTTTATCAACAACTCTAATAACAGAATCATCGGCATAAGATAAGTTATCCAAATCTAATCCATTATAATAATTAATATTTGATTCTATCCCCCCAATATTTATTACATGACTAAAAACTTCTATATTAAATGTCTTTAATAAAATCTTACAGATACTACCCACTGCAACACGCATAGCTGTTTCCCTAGCAGATGCTCTTTCTAAAATGTTTCTGCCACCATTTTGATTATACTTTAAAGCGCCTACTAAATCCCCATGTCCTGGTCTTGGTCTCGTTACTTCCACTAATTCAATATTTCTTCCCCGATTATTTATAGATAAAGAAATTGGATTTCCTGTAGTAAGGTTTTTATTGATACCAGATAAAAATGTCACTTGATCTCTTTCTATCTCCATTCTAGCTGATCTACCATATCCCATTTGTCTTCTTCTTAACTCATTATTAATAAAATCTATATCTATAAATAAATTTGCTGGTATCCCGTCAATTACTCCTATGAGAGATTCTCCATGGGACTCTCCTCCAGTTAAAAACCTAATCATACTTATTCCTCCTTATGTAAAAGACTTCTACCTAAAAGGAAGAAGTCTTCAATATCTAATAATTAATTATGTCTATTTATTTTTTCTAGTTACTATCTATTAACACCCTATTGATATACTATCATAGTTTTTAAATATTTCATTAAAGTAGTGATAATATAAGACTGAATAGGAATATTAACAAAAGCAGATATTGCCCTTCCTGGTAATAATATCAAATATCCTTTACCAAGCATTATTGATAACCAATAGGTATTTAAACATATTGAAATCAATACAATTGAAACACATGCTACGATAAAAACATTCTTAAAAGTAAAAGGATTTTTAACCTGACCTCTTCTTTTAAAATAAATACTAAACAATCCTGGTACTGCACCCCATAGAATAGAACTAAGAGTGAATCCTGGAAAATATGGACCCTGTGGTAATACCACTACTCCAATTAAATCTGCAGCTAACCCTGATATTCCTCCAATTATAGGGCCAAATAGCAAGCCAGATATCATTAGTGGAATCTCTCCAAAACTAAGTCTCAGGGAAGATGGTAACCCTGCAACAGGTACCATAATAGCCAAGAATCTTGTTAAAACAATTGAAAGAGCCACTAAAAAGCCTGCCTGTACAAGAGTCTTTGTGCTGAACTTACTGCTTTTTACATTATTCATTTGTCCTCCTCCTTTCCTATGTTAGTGACAGGCGACTGTCACAATAAAGAAAAGAGAATTCTTTAATGGTTCAGCGGACGCGGAAAAGAATCGCAGACTAACATCCTTCGTTTAAGGGCAACTTCCCATCCCTTAACACTTAACGCTCTTTACCTACTCTGTCTAACTAACATCTATATTATATATCAATATACTAGCTAAGTAAATCTTTATTGTCTTTTTTTCTAATATACTCCGTAATATTGTACGCACCAATACAAGTTGCCATTGTAAAACAAAGGAGAGCTATGATCTTATAGTAAATTCTATACGTCGTAAAATATGACATAAGATAAAAAACGAAAAATAAAAAATACAGTTTGAATACCTTATCCTTGCTTAGAAAATTCATACTTCCTTTTAGCTCAAATTTTTTCTCATAATATCTTTCTACAATGTAGTCCTCAATGTTTTCGTGGGGTAACAATACTTTTTCACTTTCAAGTTTTAACTTATAGTCCATCTTAATTTGTTCTATTTTTTTACACCTTGTTTTTCTATTCAACTTTATTCCATATAATCCCAATAAGGAAGATATTACAATGCTTAGAACTAAGGAAATAATAAAATTTCCTACTATTTTATATATAATTAAGAATAAAAGTACTGCAATTACTATTCCTAAGGATATTTTATCTAAGATATCGGCCCTAGTAGTTTTACCTTTTTTCATTTGTTTAGTATAAAAATTGTCTAATACTCTTTGTCTTTCTTTGTTTTTCCTAATCTCTTTTGAACAATTTAAAGGTTTTTTCACTATTATCTCTTCCTTTCTTGAATGCAACATACCCTATACCTTGTATTGTTGCCACAAAGCCTAGAAAGGATAACATAATACTTATTGCCATAGAAATAAAAAATTCTTCAGGCAGCATTTGAATTAGTAAATCGGTCTTAGGATCCAACAACCAGAGGTCATTAGTAAAAAATATTTTATGGAAATAAGTAAAATATTTATCAAAATTAAAATATACCATTAGACCTAGTGC
Organism: uncultured Tissierellaceae bacterium; assembly: GCA_964539425.1. Taxonomy (GTDB): domain Bacteria; phylum Bacillota; class Clostridia; order Tissierellales; family Tissierellaceae; genus JAVKTS01. Next base: position 3,127 of record CAZIII010000015.1, read on the forward strand.
ACCAACTAAAAACCAATTAGCAAATAGTCCTTTATACATATATCTGCCAAGGCTCTTCATATCACCCTTTATTCTAAAATAAATTATTATTCCAAGAGACACAATAATAGCTATATATTTCAGAATAAAACCATATTTAAATAAAACCTGCACATCTTTCATATGTAATACTTCTTTTTCATTAAAATTGGGCTCTAGAATTTCATCCCCTGCTTTACCCTTTAAATATTCAAATAAATCATTTGTTATATCGCCTAATTCTTGAAAACTTTTTCCTGTAGTTTCCATGATATTATGTTTCTCAAAGGAACTTAGATATTTTTTAAACTCAAATGAATTAGCTTCCGTTGCTACTAAAAGACACACTAGCGATAAAGAAATAACTAATATAATTAACAATACCTTTTTCAAATAATATCCCCCCATATTTCTATTTATTACATAATACCATATCTCATACTAAATGATAAAGGATTGAAAGAAATTTTATCCTTCAATCCTCATGAATCTTTAATTCATAGCCTTTTCTAACTTATCTAAATATTTAATTGGAAAAACACTTAGTAATTCTTTATATTGTTCTACAGATAGGCCTTGAACAGTAGTATAGATTTGTATCTTAGTATCCAAATCTGCTGCAATAAATCTGTCCTTTATTTCATAAAAATTATCATTCGCTTCCATTAATCTGCCTCCTTTGATTTATGATTGTATAGTTATTATGTTTAATACTTCTTCTTTTATACGAATATCTTATTATGGTTTCTTGTTTTTAATCACTTGATAGATACAATTAATATGAAAACACTAACATAATATAAAAATAATTTTTCCCAAAACCAATCGAGGTCAAAACAAGCTCTCAATTCTATAATGTTGAATTGGACTTTCCTATTCTTTATAAGAAAAAGATGCAAAATGATTAGTTTCATTTTGCATCTTTTTCTTATATTAGTCCTATTATCCACTGTATAACACCATTAACTATATAATATTCTATAACTGTTACTAAAGCACAAAGCATAATAAAAAAACCTAATTTAAGCTCTGCCATCTTATCTTTCCAATATTTCCCCCTAGATAGAGATATAATATTTGGTGTAAATGAGTACCTTACCGAATCACTAAAACATCATGGTCTATAAAAATAGACTTAAATATTATTAATCTTCCTCTGGCATTTCCCAGTTATGATAAACTTCTTGTACATCGTCATGGTCTTCAAGCATATCTATTAATTTTTCCATATTCTTTATAGCTGTTGGGTCTGTTAATTCTATTGTGTTTTGTGGTATATAAGTAATTTCTGCCATAGCAAAAGTATATCCTGCTTCTGCCAATCCATTTCTAACGCTATTAAAATCTTCTGGAGTAGCTACTATTTCAAAACCTTCTTCTTCAGCTAGAAAATCTTCAGCACCTAGGTCAATAGCTAACATTGTTAACTCATCTTCATCAATTGAATCAGTTCTTTCTATAGCTATGACACCTTTTCTATCAAACATAAATGTTACTGATCCTGATTGACCTAGATTTCCTCCGCACTTATCAAAAGCATGCCTAACATCTGGTGCTGTTCTATTTCTATTGTCAGTCAAACAAAGAGCAAATACAGCTATACCTGCTGGTCCATAGCCTTCATATATTATCTCTTCAAAGTTGTCTGCTCCAAGTTCGCCTGAACCTTTCTTGATAGCTCTTTCTATATTATCATTTGGCATATTTTCTGCCTTAGCTTTTTCTATAGCTGCTTTTAATGCTGGATTATAATCTGGGTCTGCTCCACCTTCTTTTGTAGCAACCATAATATATCTACCTAATTTCGTAAAGATTTTTCCTCTTTTGGCATCTTCTTTACCTTTTTTATTCTTAATATTATTCCATTTGGAATGTCCTGCCATAAAACTTCACTCCCTTTATATTATTGCCTTATATATTTTAGCACAAGATTATATTTATTTCATCTACTTTATTAAATTTTCAATTCAAAGATTGGTGGGTAAATTCTTTTATGTTGACTAATCGAATTCATCCTTTGAATTTTATCTACGATTTCTTCTGGACCTTCTCCAGTTTTTATATATCTATCTAGAACCTGGTATGAAAATCCCATTTCCTTTTCATCAGTTTGATCTGCCCACAATCCCGCTGTTGGTGGCTTTTCTATAATGATTTCAGGAACTTTTAAATATCTCGCTAACTCATATATCTCAGCTTTTACAAATGAAGCTAGGGGCAATAAGTCAACTCCACTATCTCCATGCTTAGTAAAATATCCTACAGTTAGTTCTGATTTGTTACTTGAGCCTACTACTAAATAATTATTATTTTGAGCATAATAATATAAAGTTATCATTCTAAGTCTTGGTTTTAAATTTGATATAGCCATTTTGTTCTTATTCTCTTCTCCCATGGATTCCAGTGAAACATCAAAGGAATTAGATAAATCTACTTTAGAAGTTTTTAAATTAAATTTGTCTGCTACTAAAATCCCGTGTTCCTCATCTATTGGATCACTATGACATGGCATTATTATCCCTAATGAGTTATCTGGAAATGCTTTTTTAGCAATACCAGCTATAACAGCAGAATCTATTCCTCCACTTAGGCCAAAGACTATTCCCTTTGCATTTGCATCCTTTACTTTTTCCTGTAACCAGCTTACTAACTCATTACATATTAATTCAACATTTTTCATTTTTGTATTCCTCCTATGACTACGTAAAAATTCTCTGTAGTTCTTTTAAAATCATCTTATGTATATCTTCTCAATAATTTGGTGAGATTAATCATAATGATTATAACATAAAGGAGTAATCTATGGATAAAAATAAGTTAAAATTATTAGCAATAGGCTTAATATCAGGAATGATAAATGGATTATTTGGCTCAGGAGGAGGAACTATTGTAGTTCCAGCTTTAGTTTTTATTCTTGGTGTAAATGATTATAAGGCACATGCCACTGCAATATCTATTATTCTTCCATTATCTATTATAAGCACTATTATATATCTTACAAAAGACTCTATTCCTATTAAGGTAGTTATACCTGTAATACTTGGTGGTGTAATGGGATCTTATATCGGAGCAAAAATCTTAAATAAAATACCTATTCACATTTTAAGAAAAATATTTGGTAGTGTAATTGTTTATACTGCCATAAGGATGATATGGAAATGATTTTAGGACTAATCGGTTTTTTATCAGGAATAATTAGTGGTATGGGAATAGGTGGAGGAACAATACTTATCCCATCTTTAGTAATATTTTATAGCTTAGAGCAACAAAAGGCTCAAGGAGTTAATTTAATGGTATTTCTGCCTGTTGCTATTGTAGCCTTAATAACCCATTACAGAAAAGGAAATATTGATTTTTCATTTGCTAAATTAATTATACTAGGAGGTATTGGTGGAGCTATTATAGGATCTTTTTTAGCTCTTAAAATAGACCCATTAAAGTTAAGAAAATACTTTGGGTTCTTTCTATTAATTGTAGGAGGAATTGAATTCTTCAAAAAGAAAGAATAGGCCCTTAGTTCGGCCTATTCTTTATCTTTAATGACTTTTTCTTAAAGTAGCATATACACAATCATCATAAAGTATTTTAAATTCAAGCTCTCTAGCTTTAGCTAAAACCTCATCATTATATGTGCCTGGTTGGAACCATATATATTCTATCCCAGCTTCTTTTGCTTCTTCTAAAGTATGAATAGCTATCTTTGGTGCAACAACCATATCTAGTACGTCAATTTTTTTAGGCAAATCCTTAACTGAAGGGTAAATCTTATCGCCTTCTAGTTCCTCGTAATTTGGACTTACGCCATATGTTTCATACCCATGTTCCTTTAATGTTTTCCATATTTTATAACCAAATTTATCTTTATTTCCAGAGACTCCTGCCACAACCCACACTTTTTTGCTTAGCATTTCTTCTTTTATTTTTGCCATATCTTCCATCCTAATCACCTCTCTAAAATTATACCCCGCTTTTTTATCTTAACTCATATTAGATTAATCTTTTGCCATCTTTGATAGGAATATATTGTTCCCCTAGATTCTCAAATGTAGAATTTCCATTTGTTAAATCAGTTATAATTTTAATAAATTCCTCTATTTTAGAGTCCTCTATATATACATATATATTAACAGCCTCATCAAATATGGTTTCATCTACAATGTGTCCCTCATTTTTTAGATAATTTTCTATTTTTCCATACAAAATATAATCAACTTTAATTTTTATCTTACCATGAAGTATCATTTCGATTATTATTCCTGAGTCTAATCCTATCTTTGCTCCTTTAGTATAAGCACGGATGAGTCCACCTGCACCAAGCTTTGTCCCACCAAAATATCTTGTGATAACTACTACAACATTTCTCAAATTTTCCTTCTTTATGACTTCTAAAGCAGGTATTCCTGCTGTTCCTGAAGGCTCTCCATCATCACTAAACCTCTGTGTATTGCTATCCTTACCCAATACATATGCATATACATTGTGAGTTGCATCCCTATGCTTTGTTTTGATTTTATCTATAAATGCTAAGGCTTCTTCCTCAGAGTTTATAGGCATAGAATAACCAATAAATCTAGATTTATTGATTACTGTTTCGGATTCTCCATAAGCAAATATTGTTCTATAAACTTTATCCATAAACCTTCCCTCACTTTCTTAAAATAATAAGGAGATATGATCTCCCTATTTTCTAAGCAAAGTTTAGTTTTTGTTGGTAGTCTTTAAATTCAAGATATCTATTGTAAGATAGTCTAACAAGGGATTTGTCTTGGCTATAGGTGATCATATCTATTGCTTCCTCTATTGGATAAAATCCACCTTCTTTGAAGCCCTCTTCTTTATTTATTAGATGCTCTTCATCGTTGGATTCCATTATATACCAAATGATTTTGTTGCATACAGCTTGATTTCTAGAGAATGAATAGAATTCATAAGCAGTTTCTCCTGCTGATGATACTATCTTTGGATTATTAATGCCTGCTTCAAACTCTACTCTGTATACAGCAGTTTCTGGTGGAAGTTGTTCATCTCTTATCTTTCCTTTTGGTAGTACCCATTCATTTTTGTCATTTTTTAAGATAAAGACCTTTTTATCTTTAAATACAACTCCACCAGCACAATTTCTAATTATCATTAGTACCAACTCCTTTTATATAAAATAATTTTATTTAGATCCAATTATTATACAATATACTCCCCATATTTTTGCAAATCTATATGATTTATGGTAAGGGTAAGCAAAGATCCGTCTTCAATATATTCAATATCTCCAACCTGGTAATTTTCCATAAAATAATTGACTATGTTTTGCTTGTCATATGGTATTTTAAGTGTTACTACCTTATATTTCTGAGGCAAAAAATTTTCTATATCTATTAATAATTTATCTAGATTATCTCTATTCTTTGCTGAAATAAATATTCTACTATCTACATATTTTTGGTCGTAAAAAAGATTTTCCATATCTATTTTATCCATTTTATTAAATACTGTAATAATAGGCTTATCTAAAACATCTAGATCCTTTAGAATATTGTGAGTAGTCTTTATCTGTATATCTAAATCCTTATTTGAAGCATCTACAACATGAAGTAACAAATCTGCATATTTTACTTCTTCTAAAGTTCCCTTGAATGCTTCAATTAATCTAGTAGGTAATTTTGATACAAATCCTACAGTATCAGTTAGTAAAAACGCCTGTCCATTAGGCAGCTTTGCTCTTCTTAAGGAAGTATCCAGTGTGGCAAAAAGCATATCCTTTACAAACACTTGCTTTGTCTCATCATATTCATCACTTAATTCAATGATTTTGTTTAGTAATGTAGACTTTCCAGCATTTGTATATCCAACTAATGCAACAATGGGAAGACTAGAATCTTCTCTCTTTTTTCTTTTCACATCTCTGTTTTGTTCTACTTCTTTAAGCTGTTTTTCTATATTATCTACTTCTCTTAAGATATGTCGCCGATCTGTTTCTAGCTTTTGTTCACCAGGGCCTCTTGTCCCAATGCCTCCTCCTGTTCTAGATAAATAGTCTCTAAAACCTATTAGTCTTGGGAGTCGATATTTTAACTGAGCAAGTTTTACCTGTAGCTTACCTTCCCTAGAGTTTGCACGACTAGCAAAAATATCTAGAATTAAATTAGTTCTATCAACAATCTTTTTATCAATTATCTTTTCTAAATTCCTAAGTTGTGCACCAGATAATTCATCATTAAAAACCACTGTTGTAATATCCAGTTCGTCGCAATAGTTTCTAATCTCTTCAGCTTTTCCTTTACCTATAAAAAAAGCCGGATTAATAGAATCCTTTCTCTGTATTAATCTTGTTATAACTTTTCCTTCCGCAGCTTTTACTAGTTCTTCTAATTCATCTAATGAATTTTCAATGTCAATGGTATCAGTATCTAGCTCTACTCCTATTATTAGTACCCTTTCAATGTTTTTCTCTTCTTGATTCAATTTATCACCTACCCATAAATCATTAGAATTTTACTCTTGTATTTATTATATCACTAATGCATTATTTTATCTATTATATTGTATTAAGGTCCTTACTTAGGACACAATCAATATATTATGTTTATTCGATTTTGTAACCATATTGTAATAGCATTTCCTTTGTGGAATATTAACATTCTAATACTTTTGTGGTATAATAAACAAGTTATAGCCTTTTATCAATTAAGGAGGTAAATTATGCAAAATAATAATGATGATAAAAAGAAGAAAAAGAAAGAGAAAAAACAAACTACTGGCCAGGTTGTTTTGAAGTCTTTAAAGATATTTTTAATTGTATTTTTAATGCTCTCTGTAGTTGTTGGTGGTATTTTAATTGGAGTAGTCCTCTCTATCCTAAAAGAGGTACCTGAGATTGATCCTTCAAATGTTACTGCTTCATTGGATCAGACATCAACAATAGTTGATGCAAATGGAGAGCTAATTGAAAAAATTCAAACTCTTGAATTTAGAACAATTGTAAAACTAAATCAAATACCTAAACATCTGAGAGAAGCATTTATAGCAATTGAGGATGAAAGATTTGAAACCCACATAGGTGTTGACCCTCGTGGAATAGTTTCTTCTGCTATGGATAACATAAAAGCAGGCTACACCGTGAGGGGTGCAAGTACAATAACTCAACAATTAGCAAGAAATATTTATTTGTCAGAAGAAAAAAGAGGCTGGGATAAAAAGATTAGAGAAGCATTTCTAGCTATTCAAATTGAAAAGGCTCTTACAAAGGATCAAATATTAGAGGCATATTTAAACAGGGTTAATTTAGGTCAAGGAGCTTATGGTGTACAAGAAGCTTCACAAACCTATTTTTCAAAAGATGTAGAGGAACTAACCATTGCAGAATCTGCATTATTTGCCGGAATAGTAAAGTCCCCAACTAAGTTTGCTCCATATAAAACTGTTAGCCCTGAGAATTTTGATAGCGCTAAACATTTTGAAGTAGGAAGACTAGAAATTTTAGGACAAAAATATATTGCTGTATATAATGAGGAAGCTGTAGATAGACAGAAACTTATATTAAAGCAAATGCTTAAATTAGGTAAAATAACTGATTCTGAATATCAAACTGCATTAAGTGAAAGTATCAAGGATAATCTAAATCCTGGTCAAAAGAAAATTGAAGGTATATCTTCTTATTTTACCGATTATGTAAAGACTCAAACAGTGGAAACATTAGTAGAAAGACTAGGTTATACTAAAGAAGAGGCTCAAAATGCCCTGTTGACAGGAGGACTCACTATTTACTCCACTATGGATATTAAACAGCAAAAATTATTGGAAGATGTATATAATAATTTTACTGAGATACTGGTAGGTAATACTGAAAAAATTAAAGGACCTGTTTTAGTAGATTGGAGACTAAGTAAAGCTAATAATATATTGGATGATAGGAATAATATTATTTTCTATCATCGTGATAATTTGTTTGATGAAGACTTTAATCTAATTTTAGAGAAGGATACTTATAATTTTACTGATGGTAACCTATATATTAAAAACAAGAAACTAACACCTTATCCTAAGCATATAGATGTGGCGGACTACTACCGTATAGACGAAAAGAAAAATCTTGTTTCTCATACAGTTGGTTCAATCATTTTACCAGAAGGTAAGTTTAGTATATCTGATACTAAAGAAATAACAATTAATAGTTCATACTTAAATGAAAATAAGGATTTTTATAAAATTGATGAGAATGAAAACTTGCTAATCAATGATAAGTACTTTTTTAGATCTCAAGATGGAGTTGTTCAACCACAATCAGCTACTGTAGTATTAGACTATTGGACAGGTCAAATTAAAGCTTTAGTTGGAGGTAGAGATATTGAAGGAGCAAGGATTTTAAATAGGGCTACTGCTTCTCAAAGACAACCAGGATCTGCTATGAAACCTATAGCTGCTTATTTACCTGCTTTAGATAACGGATATACTGCTGCATCAATTATAGATGATGTCCCTTTCTATGTGAAGGGGGATTTATGGCCTAAAAACTGGTACAAAGATAGATATAGAGGTATTCATACACTTAGACGCTCCGTAGAGCAATCTGTTAATGTAAACTCTGTTAAAATGATAGACTTAATAGGTGTTGAAACTTCCAAATCTTATCTTGAAAAGTTAGGGATTATTAGTAAGATTGACCCTGATAATGATAGCTTTGTAACAGCTAAGGAAAATAGAGTCACAAATGATGAAAATTTATCATCTTTAGGATTAGGTGGAATGTCTGCTGGACTAACTCCATTAGAATTGACTGCAGCCTATGGTGCAATAGCAAATGGTGGAGTATATATCGAACCCATAGCATTCACAAAGATTGAAGATAAAAATGGTAATATATTAATTGACAATATAGCAAATGAAAATATAGTTGTATCCCCTCAGGTTGCTTATATAATGTCAGATATTCTAAGGACAACAGTATCTAATGGTATAGCAGGAAGAGCTAAAATATCTGATATGGCAGTGGCAGGTAAAACTGGTACAACACAAAATCAAGCTGATATATGGTTTGTTGGATTTACACCATATTATGCAACAGGAGTTTGGATAGGAAATGATTCTCCTAAAATTACTCTTACTAATAGTAGTGGAACTGCTGCCCAGTTATGGCAACATATAATGACTAAAATGCATGAAGGTCTAGAAAGCAAAACATCCTTCAATAAACCTGATAATATTGTTTCAGTTAATATATGTACTCAATCTGGAAAGCTGCCAACAGAACTTTGTACTCTTGATCCTCGTGGAAGTACTGTAAGATCTGAGATGTTTGTAAAAGGAACCGAGCCTAAAGAATATTGCGATGTTCATGTAGAGGTAATTGTTGATAAAACTAATGGCAAAATTGCCAATGAATATTGTCCTACAGAAAATCTAGAAACAAAAGTGTTTATTGAGCGTACTCCACCATATATTCCTAGTGAACATAATGGAATTGTACCAACAGATTTTCAATATACAGCTCCTACAGAAATCTGTGATGAGCATAATGAAAGCACCCTAGTTCCAGATCCTTTTGAAGAAGAATATTTACCTTCATTCCCATGGGACTGGGATTGGAATTGGAATGATGATAACGATGATGATAATAGCAACGATAACAATAATGATAATAATGGAAATGAAAACGGAAACTAAGGTTATACCTTAGTTTTTCGTTTTTGGACTAGAAATTAAAGCCATAATGTAACCAAATAAAATAGCTGCTGCTACCCCTCCTGCGGTTGCTTCTAATCCGCCTGTAAAGGCACCTATTATTCCTTTTGATTTAACTGCCTCTATGGCTCCCTTTGCTAGTGAATTTCCAAAGCCACTAATTGGAACTGTAGCACCTGCACCAGCAAATTTTACAATTGGTTCATATAGTCCAATACCTCCTAAAACAACTCCCGTTGTTAGAAAAGATACTAGTATATGTGCTGGTGTTAATTTAGTATTATCTAATATCACTTGCCCTATTACGCATATTAATCCTCCAACTATAAAGGCTCGAATATATTCCATTTCTTCCACTCCTAATTCTTATTTCTATCTATTGTCACTGCATGGGCTATTCCTGGGATAGACTCCCCTTGTTGTGTCATAATTGTAGAATGAAGGGCTCCTGTTGCCATAATAAGTATTCTTTTAAAAGTTCCCTTCATCATCTCCTTATAGATATATCCATTTAATACAACTGCAGCGCATCCACAGCCTGATCCACCTGCATGGGTGTCTTGTGCCTCTCCATCAAAAATCTCTGCTCCACAATCTGTATATATACCTTTTAGGTCATATCCCTCTTTCTTCATTAAATCTAGTACTATAGCTTTCCCAACTCTACCTAAGTCTCCTGAAGCTATTAAATCATAATCAGAAGGAGAATATCCAGTGTCTTTAAAATGGGTTATTAATGTATCAACAGCTGCTGGTGCCATTGCTGCACCCATATTGGTTGCATCCTTTATTCCCATATCAATTATTTTACCTGTGGTAGCATAAGTTATATAAGGTCCACTACCATATGAGGTAAGTATAGTGGCACCTGAACCAGTTACAGTCCATTGTGCTGAAAAGTTTCTTTGACTTCCATATTCTAATGGAAATCTAAATTGTCTTTCTGCTGAACTAAAGTGACTTGATGTTGCACATACAACATTGTCAGCAAATCCTCCATCTACAAGCATAGCTCCTAATGATAATGATTCTGTCATAGTAGAGCAAGCACCATAAAGCCCAAAGTAAGGTATACTTAGTTGTCTAGCTGTATAGGTGGAAGAAATTATTTGATTTAATAAATCTCCTGAAATCAAGTAGTTTACTTCTTGATTAGTTAACCCACCATTTGATATTGCATTTTTTATGGTTTCTTCCTGTATTTTTGACTCAGACTTTTCAAAAGATTCTTGCCCCCATTTATCATCTTCTAGAATCATATCGAAATATTGTTTTAGGGGTCCTTCACCTTCTTTTGGTCCCACTATTGTATAAGTGCTTAAGATTGAAGGTGGATTTTTAAATTTTACTGTTTGCTTTCCTAATCTTTTAACTGCCATAATATTATCTCCCCTTAGTAAATAATAAATAAAATATGCCCACTATTACTGAACTACCTACTCCATATACTAAAACAGGTCCTGCTATGATAAACATTTTTGATGCAACTCCAAAAATGAACCCTTCTGTCTTAAACTCCATAGCAGGTGATACCATTGCATTAGAAAATCCTGTGATTGGAATCGCAGCCCCAGCCCCACCTATTTTACCAATTTTGTCATATACACCTAGTCCAGTAAGAGATGCACCTAGAAATATTAATATTATTGATGTACCAGATGCAGCAGCCTTGCTATCAAATCCAGATTTTGTTAGCCAATTTAATATAATCTGTCCTAATGTACATATTCCTCCTCCTACTAGAAATGCTAGGATAATATTCTTCAAAAATGTAGGCTTTGGAACTTTTTTATCTGCATATTTTTGATAATCCTTTTTATTCATTTTATCCATTTTAACATCTCCTTATTTTGTAAATATCCAGAAATATAATGACCCTGCTACCTTGCCTAGCATCAAGGTCCATATAATGTATTTCAAATTATCTTTTATCTTCAATTTCTTTGATAAAACAGGTATTACATTTAGTACCTCTGCAAGTGCTGATGATAGCAAACCAATAAAGGTCCCTAAAACTAAGCCTATTGGAATTGTTATATACTTACTCAAGTTTAATCGGAAGTCGGAAAAATATAATACAGTAAAAAAAATGAAACTTGTTGATATGACGAATTTATAAACTTTAATACGGTCATATGTTTCAGTTATTTGAAGAAGCCTAGGAATTATCTGTAGAATGGAAATAAATGCAGCTGCAGCTCCACCAACTGTAAATCCGCCACCAAATGCACTTACTACCGAAATTATGTTTTTCACCATAAATTCACCTCATCTTAGGATTCTTTATTTTTTTTAACTTCATTTATAATTTGCATTTCCATATCTTGATCATATAAAAATAATTCTATTTCCATTGGTCCTGGTTCCTTCTTCCTTCTCTTGCTAGTACTCAAAACCTTTGTGAAAAAAGTAATCACTCCAAGACCCAATCCTATTGAATAAGGTATAGTCATTATCAAATTTTTTTCACTCTTCTCCCCAGTTATTGTATAATATAATTTTTCCATAGTATCCCTAGTATTTACATCCTCATGAAAATTTACTATGGCTATTCCAGCTCCGAAGAACAACACTATACATACTAAAGCAATTTTTACAAACTCAAATGTTTTATTTTTATTTTCCTGGGATTTGTACTCTAACAATAATTCAGGTTCTCCTATTACATCTAGATCTATATGCGGATACTTTCTTAAAATCGATTCAGTTATTTGTATAGCAGATATTCTATCCCAATCCTCTTCAATATTTCTATCCTTTACTTTAATATTCTCAATAAACTCCTTTAATTCAGGACTAGTACAAAACACTTCAGCACAATTTTTTACTATGATATCTTTTGTGGTATCAATCGCAAGTTTTTTTTTCACACAAATATAGGCCTTTTCTTTATCCATATATTTTACTCCATTCTATTCTTCTTTCAACAAACTTTGCTCTTTTAGGTATAATTTTATTCGCTGTTTGTTCTTTATACCAAGACAATCCTAAAATACCAATTAATCCAATAACTAAAAAAATAATTATTCTTTTGTATTTTAATCGACATGTCATTTAATCACCCCACTTAGGTATATTATCTTCCATAATTAAAATTTAATACAAAAAAAGGCATATATTATGCCTTTGCTAAATTTTTCCTCATTTCTTCTATGATTTTTTTTTCTATCCTTGAAACCTGGACTTGAGAAATACCTAATTGATTTGCAACCTCGGTTTGCGTCTTATCCTTGAAATATCTTAGGATAATTACCTGCCTATCTCTAGGTTTTAACTTTGTTAACATTTCTTTAAGTATTATATTATCCACTAGGTCTCTACTATCTTCTGGCTCATTGCTAATTTTATCTATTAAATATAGGGGTGATCCATCATTTTGGTGCACAATATCGTAAAGGTATTCTGGATTATATGAAGCTTCTAAAGCCATTACTATTTCTTCCTTATCTATTCCAATTTCTTCTGATATTTCATGAATTGTAGGTTCTCTTCCTAATCTTTTATATAAATTTTCCTCTGCACCCTTTGATCTGGCAGCAGTTTGCTTAAGAGACCTACTTACTTTAATTAATCCATCATCCCTTAGAAATCTTTTTATCTCTCCCATTATCATAGGTACTGCATAGGTTGAGAATCTCACTTCAAAAGTTGAATCAAATTTATCTATAGCCTTAAGTAAGCCTATGCTACCTATCTGAAATAAATCATCTACTTCATACCCTCTATTCATAAATCCTTTTAATACAGATCTTATTAAACCCAAATTAGATGAAACCAACATCTCCTTTGCTTCTTTACTTCCTTCTTGTGCTTCTTTAATAAGTTTCATAGTTTCTTCATGTGACAATAATGCCTTTCTTTCACTACTTATACTCATAGTATCTACTCCTTATCTGAAAGGCTATTAAATCTTTTTGTCATCCTAACTATTGTTCCTTCACCTTTTATGCTCTCTATCTGCAAACTATCCATAAAAGTTTCCATAACAGTAAATCCCATACCTGATCTCTCTAAATTTGGCTTTGATGTATAAAAGGGTTCTCTAGCTTGGTCTATATCTGTAATTCCTTTACCTCTATCTTCTATTATTATTTCTATCTCATCTCCATTAATCTTAGATTCAATAAAAACCAAACCTTCACCAAATTCATATCCGTGTATTATGGCATTTGTCACAGCTTCAGAGACTGCTGTCTTAATATCTGATAATTCTTCAATAGTAGGGTCTAATTGAGATGCAAATGCAGCAACTACTACTCTAGCAAAGGATTCATTACTTGATTTGCTCAAAAACTCTAATTTCATATAATTATTCTCCATTTTTCCATCTCCTCTATAAATTTTCAGCTGCTGCTTCAATTGATGTATAAACTTTGATTATCTTTAGTAAACCTGACATATTAAGCATCTTATCTACATAAGAATTATCACTTACTATTGCGACTATACCATTTTTTTCTATACAATTTCTATACCTTCCCATGATAAGCCCAATTCCTGAACTATCCATAAAAGTTAAACCCCTTAAATCCAAAATAATGTTTTTAAGTCTTTGGTCGAAATACTGCTGATCTATCTTTTGTCTTATGTTTTCAGTAGTATGATGATCTAGCTCACCTTTAAATTGTACTAACAAGTTATTTTTATGTTTTTCTACTGATAGATACAAAAAATCCCCTCCTGTCTATTTTCATACTTACTATATTCTATATAAAGATGGGATTCTCCTTCAATGAATAATAACTATTTTTGTCGTTAAATGTAAAAAAAGAGTCTAAAAGACTCTTTTTTTACATTCTCTTACAAGCTTCTACTACATGTGAAAGAAGAAGGGATGTAGTTACTCCACCAACACCACCTGGGACTGGTGTAATCATAGAAACTATTTCTGACACTTCTGGATAGTTAATATCTCCACTTAATTTCCCTTCACTATCTAAACTAACTCCTACATCTATGCAAATTGAATTATTATTAAAGTATTTTGCATCAAAAAATTTAGCCTTTCCTAAAGCTGTAACTACTACGTCAGCCTTAGATGTTATTTCATGCAAGTTTTTAGTCCTAGAATGGCAAATGGTAACAGTCGCATTCTTTTCTAATAACATCATTGCTAAAGGTTTTCCTAATACCATAGATCTATTAACTACAACTACATTTTTTCCTTCTAATTCCACATTATTATATAATAATATTTCCATGGCTGCCTTTGGAGTACAAGGTGTAAATCCACTCATATCTCCCTCAAATACCTTAGCTAAATTTAATGGATGCATGCAATCAACATCCTTTGCTGGAGATAAAGCTCCTCTTATTTTAGCTTCATCAATATGTTTTGGTAATGGTCTAAACACTAGCACTCCTGATATAGAATCATCTTTATTTAATTCTTCCATAAATTCTACTAGTTCTTCCGTTGTCATATCTAGATTTCTTTCAAAAACCTTTGAATTTACTCCAATAGTATCACAATTTTTTATTATGCTTCTTTCGTAAGAAACATCATCAGGATTATTTCCTAATCTTACAATCCCCAAAGTAGGTATTTTCCCAATCTTAGCAAGTTCTTCAATGTCATTTTTCATTTTTTCCTTAATTTGAGCTGCTACAACATTACCTTTTAAAATTTCTGCCATTTAACAACACCTCTTTCTTCAATTATCTATAGTATACCTATAGTTCAAATTATAACATAGTTTATTATTAATTCAAGAATACCTTTAAAAAAAGCACCCTAGTGGGTGCTTTAATAAATTACTTAGCTTTTGAAGTTTTATTAATGTTTTTCTTTAACTGAACATCTGGCTCAGCTGGCATCCTAAATAAAGGTATAAATCTGTCCCATCCTGTTAAAGTCAATAACAATATTGAAACTACAGCAACTATTGCCATAAAGTTATAAAAAACAAACTCTGTCCATATGAAACTACGTAGTGGGTAAATAGAATTAGCAATACCTATAAAAAATCCAACATATACATGCCATGGAATAAGTTGTGATCCAAATACTCCAAGAGCATCTGAGAATGTAGCATTTCTAAGACGAAGCTTATACATATCCTCTTCACTTGCCTCTACATTTTCATCAGTTAATTCCTTAATTATTGGTCCAATAGTAACTATTTGAGCCATTTCATCTGCTAAAGCAGCATTTCCTAATATGGATAAAATACCATTTGCAAACATTAATTGTCTTACATTTTTTACTACTTTTGAAATAAAATTGGAAAGTGGTTTAAATGCATTCATCTTACCCATTATACCACCAAAGGCTCCAACCCACATCATCATGACTATTACCCATGAACCTGCATCGGCAAAACCTGTTTCAATCATTCCTAAGAATGCAGCAGTGTTCTCTACTGTACCTGCTAGCAACCCAAAGACATAGGAGAAAATAAGTCCAAGTCCTAGACAAGCGAGTGTAGGTACTCCTTTTATAGCTGCTACTAAAACAATAATTAGTGGTAATATCATATAGAATGGTACGCCTTCTTTTACCTGATTAAGTAAATCTACTGCTGCAGGCCTTTCTTCAGCAAGCACAGTCCATACCTCTTCTGGAATTTGGTTTATTGCATCAGCTGCACTACCAACTTCACCAGGTAAACCTAAACCTGCTACAAGGAATAAAATAGCTGCTAGAACTAAAGTCATAACAGACCATACTCCTTGGTGTCTAACTCTGTGTATAACTTCTACTCTTTGAATCCCAGAGCTAACTACAGTAGTATCTGAAATAAGTCCTATATTGTCACCAAAACATGATCCACCTGCTATTGCTCCAAAAGTAAGTAAAATATTACCATCTACTATGTGGTTTAACCATAAGAAAATAGGTGCACATGCTGCAAAAGTACCCCATGATGTACCTGTAGCTATTGATAATATACATGAGATAATAAATGCTGTTACAGCAACTGTTTTAGCTGTAATACCTAAACCTAAAGCAACATTAATAATTGCTGCTCCAACTCCTGTTGACATAAACGCTTCTGCCATGGCATAAGCAAGCATAAGAATAAAAAATACCAATTGCATTTCCTTAACATTGTCTACTGCTGCTTCTACAATGTCATTAAGCTTGAATTTCTCAGTTATAGCAGCTACTATTGCAGCATAAACAGTTGCAATTGGAGCAATAACTAAAATGTCTAGGCTAATTCCTAAAAATCCGAAAGCTTCGATATTACTTGCCATCATAAGTGCAGCTAATAAAAAAATTGGTGAAAACTTCAGTAAAGCTATCATTTCATATCCTCCTTTGAATTGTACTATAAATTTTTTAAAAATATAATTAAAGTATAAGTTATACTTAATTATCAACAGTAACTATTTCATCTACAAATTTTGGATATAGTCTTTAGTAAATTTAAAAAAGTATTAAAGGACAACTTGTCCCAACATATTTTACATCATATTTAGTTGTTTATAATTCTTCTAGCCGTTACATATCTGGTTTTATAATATGTTTCATCCAAGGATGAAATCATAACCTTTTTCCTTCCCGAAGAAGCATGTATCATACTATTATCTCCGATAAATAAGCCAACATGGCCAATGCCTTTACCTGATGTCCTGAAAAAAACCAAATCTCCTGGTATAAGATCTGCCTTTTTTACTTCTATACCATTTTTGGCTTGATCTCGAGAAGTTCTATTAAGTTTCATATCTAAAATATTTAAATATAGTGAGTAAGTAAGTCCTGAACAATCATAACCTTTGCTGCCTATACCTCCGCTTATATAAGGCTTTCCTATGGCGCTATAAGCTGATTCTATAATACTATTAACAGACGATGCCCTTCTAGATACATTAGACCTCGTAGCTTTATCTTTTACTTTTCTTAAATCTATATATGATTCTTTTGCTTTAAACTCATTTCCATTTTCATCTATAATTATGTAAACATTCTCTTTAAAATCTTTTATAGCTACTACTTCACCTTTAACTAAGGTATAAAAAGCTTTACCTTCTTGTAAAACTTTATCCACCTTTGAAGTACCATAAGATATAGTTTCAGCAACTATTACTTCTACATTATCTAAATCTATATAACCATTTACACCTTCTTCAGTATTAAACAATCCATAATTACCTTCGTAATTAAGTATTTGTAAAGTTTCTCCTATTGTAAGTGGTCTTATACTAGTTCCTATTGGCTTGTCTAAGATATTAGATTCTTTAATAACCTTAAACTTTTGAGTTGTTTTTGTTGTTCTTATCATAGTATCCATTGGTATTATATAAGACGTTCCATCTTTTTCTACTATATAACTATCATCATTTTCTCTAATGACATTAACATTTTCTTGTTTAATAAATTCTCCCTGCACACCATCGTCTTTTATACTAATGTAGTCTTTCACAAATATACCTGTATCTTTGAATCCTACTAGAGCTATAAGACAAATTCCTAAAATTGCAGCTGGCAGTTTGTGTTTTCTATTATGCAATATGAACACTCCCTTGTTTTAGATTTATCACATATAATTATTATATTCCATTGTATTAAATGGTGCAAGCTATTTATTACAATTTAGTTACATTACACATTGACTATTTATGGTAAGAATAATGGAATAACTATGTTTATAATTAATATCTATAGACCTCTTCATTTGAATAATATTTTCCTATAACTGAATTTTTCATCTTATTTTATGATATATTTTATATAGAATAGTTTATGTTACATAAAACATCATAATTACAATTATTTAATTTGTAGAATCACTCTCTTATATAAAGAATAAGACCTCTAATCTGGGTAGAAGTCTTATTTTTGTTTTATTTACTTATAAAATTAACCAAAGCCTTTGATAATTGATCCGGGCAAGATGTTTCCTTGTTACCACATTTTATGCCAGATAATTTCTCTATTAGCTTGTCCACTGACATCCCTTCTGCAAGACTAGCGATGCCTTGTAAGTTTCCATTACATCCTCCATTAAAAAATATTTTTTTTACTATTCCATCTTCTACATCAAATTTTATATCCTTTGCGCAAACCCCAGTTGTTATGTATTCATACATTTGTCTCTTTCCTCCTAGCAGTCTATTTCCAATAAATATTATACATTAAAATCACTACAAATACTAGAATCTATTTAAGGTTCTTTTTATATAAATTAACTCTCTTTTATCTAATCCAAAGAAGTCTCCAATAATTTCATCAATTTCCTGTTCTATTTTGTCTATTTTTTCATCTCTTATTTCTTTACAACTTTCAGGCATGAGTAATAATTCCATTATTTGATCTACCCTATCTCTTACATCATCAATTATATCCTCAGTTATGATCATCATATCAAGAATAGAATTAGGATAATAATCGTACAGCCCTCTACTTATTTTCTTTGCATATAACTTGAAATAAAACTCATATACACTTGAATTAAGTAATCCTACGAGATATTCTAAAGAAATTTTATCCCTATATTCCTCCTTTATAATTAATGAATATATATCCGCACTGCAATAAACATTATTATAATCCAGAGCAAATCTATTTTTACTTGCCTTGTAAGGAAATACAATCTTTGGCTGCTGAAATAATTCCATCTTCCGTCCCCATTGTAATTCATACCATTTTCTTATTCCTGTTTTACACTCTCTCCTGTTCTCTAATCTTTCTCTATACTTTCCAATGAATTCTATGCTATTGGAATAATCATTTTCTTTCTGTATTAAATTTGAATAAATTAGAAATAAATCTGAATCCATAATCTGATATCTTTTCACATTTTTATTTTTAATCCACTTTTTTAATAAATCCCTTTCAATATTAGAATCAATTATCATGTCTTCTGCCAATATAAATGCCTTATCACATCCAGTTATTACACCTTGAAATGATTTAGCTATATCTCCTAATTTATATTTAGTTTTCTTTTGTATTTTGTTATATATATTGAGACTCTCTCTAGATATAAGTATCCATCTATCTATGTCTAAACTGGATTGATTAATAGAAAAGTTTTCAAAAACATCCTTTTTTATAATATCTTTCAAATCACTCAAATTATCAAATAAATATCCATCATTCAGTAATTTATGTATAACAATTTCATTATCTTTAGATTTACTATTCTTGAAAATATATATGGCTGTGGCGACTCCAACCCCCTTAAATATCTCTGCTCCATAAAAATCTAATATCTCTAAAAGTTCTATATTATTTGTTAAGTATGATCTTAATTGGGTCCCCGTTGGCCCTTCCATAAAATATCTTGAAGTAATTATACCGCAGATACCATTGGGGGTTAGAATATCAACTATCCGTTTAAAAAAACAAAATGAAATATCTGATTTATCTTTAAAAACATCGCCATACTCCTTTGTTAACCACTCCTTATATTCCAGCTCCAACTGTTTATGTCCGATATATGGAGGGTTTCCGATTACATAATCATATTTATTACTCCAAAACTCCCTTAGTCTATTAGCACCATGTACCCCATTATGAAATATATCTTTATCTTCCCATTTCATAAGGCTATCACATTCTACAATGTTCAATTCTCCTATTTTAATACTTGAATCCTTTGATAATAGACCTGATTTAGTTAATTCTACTGCAATACCATCCTTATCTGCACCATAAATACAATTCTTTAGTATATGGTAATGGATATTTTCGTTTTTCCAATAATCCTTACCATTTACTTCTATAATTCCTCCAGCATTTTCTAGAAAATAGATTTCTTCTCCATACTTAGCTCTTAATACTTCTATACTTAACATAAACTTTTCTTTTAATATATCATATGCCAACATCAAAAAATATCCTGCTCCACAAGAAATATCTATAACACTTATATATGGATTGCTTACAATATCTGCTTTCCCAATTGTATTTTCAAGTATATATTCAATGATAAAATCTGGAGTATAGTATTGTCCAATTGATTTTCGTATTTCTTTATCATTACTATTTTGATAAATATCTCCTAATACATCATGTACCATATTCTCACCTCAAGGAATTATTATACTAATTTCTTTAGAATTAAAATTTTATTAGCTAAATGATTTTTTACTGATACCTATTATATCACATTCAAAATTTCCATGATTGTGTATTTCAATTTATGAAAATCAAAAAGCAAAAGAAACCCTTGAATTTTCAAGAGTTTCTTTGTTTATGTAATACGAGTAGATCTATAAGCCGTGTTCTGTTTAAATGGTCATCTATCTAGACCTATTGTTACCAATAGATTCATGCGACCTACCTTTGGAACGGCAGCGGGCTACCACCTTTTTGTGTTCCTTTTTGGTCTTGCTCCAGATGGGGTTTACATAGCCACTTAGTCACCTAA
>CAZIII010000016.1:0-23939 GCA_964539425.1 uncultured Tissierellaceae bacterium
CATTAATAATGTTTTTTAAGATTTTTCCCAATAAGGTTTTTATGTTGGGAATACAATATTTGTTGCCAATCATAAGGAGTATAATGTTAGTAGGAACCTTGTATCCACTAGAATCTACAAACAAATCTATATTTTCAAAATCATTAATAGCTATATATCTACACTTATCTTTTTCTGATATATAGCTGTTCTGAACTTCTAAAGAAATCTTAAATTTATTTAATTCTTCAGTTTCCAAGCTATAGTTTTCAGAAAAATACTTTATATTGCTTTCAATGGAACCATTAATGGTTCCATTAATATTTATTATATCACCAGTAAGAACAATATTATCAATTACAAATTTAATAGCATTATCAATTGAGTCTAAAATAATGGTCTTCTTATCATCTATGACATCTATTATCTGTAATATATCCAACATATGAGCAAGATCATCATAATTATGTTTTAATACATTTTCTTTCATCAAATTATTACCCGAGTTAATATAGTCATTATAAAATTCTATACAATCAAGTCCCGAATATATATCTTCTCTCTGAAAACCAAGAGATAGCTCTATAGTTTTTAATTTTAGGTTCGGGAGTTCCAAGTATTGCTTGTTAGCTTTTATTATCCTGTATATGTCATAAGACTTATCTTTATTGATACTAGAATCTATTTGGTTATATAGAAGTCTATGGTTGATAAAGGGTAAATCAAAAGAATCACCATTATAGGTAACTATCTTATCAAAAGAAGATATATCTGATATAAGTTGCATTAGTAATTCCTTTTCTTTATCTAGTTTATTAGCAAAATATTGTTTTAATATCCATTTGTTGTCATGGCAATACAAAATGCCCACTAAATAGATTACATTTCTTTCTCTACTTAATCCAGTAGTTTCAATATCTAGAAAACAGATATTCTCATCTTCAAAATACTTTTTTATATCTAAAGAATGAGAAATTATATTTTTTATAACTTCCATAATCAATTCACCTAGTTCTTTCATTATGTTATAATAGTATTATTATATTTTCATTATACATGTAAATATAATTAAAATCAAAGTTTCAATTAGCCATATTGATACTAGAAATAATATATAATATTTAGCGAAGGATGATGTTAATGCTAATTGATAGCACTAAAAATGGATTTAAAAAGGGTATTATAACCTTATGGAGACTTACAAAGATTGTAGTTCCAGTATATTTTTTTGTTACTTTTCTAAAGATGACACCTCTTTTAGGTATTATTTCATCATGGTTTGAACCAACTATGAAATTGTTAGGATTACCTGGGGAGGCATCATTGGCTTTGGTATTGGGAAATTTTATTAATTTGTATGCTGGAATAGGAGTTATAACCAGCTTGAGTTTAAGTATTAAGCAAATAACTATTTTGTCTGTAATGCTATCCTTTTCCCACAGTTTATTACTAGAATCAGCAGTTGCAAAGAGGACAGGCGTTAGCTTAATTATTGTAGTACTTATTAGGCTAAGCTTAGCAATAGTTTCTGGTGTATTGTTAAATATTATTTTGTAGGAGGAAGAACATGGACTTGTGGTTATATATAAAAGAAAGCTCTACAGGAGCTTTAGGATCTGTAATTACAATGGCAAAGATTATTATTCCCTTGATGATAGCTATGGAGATACTTAAGGATTCCAACATATTGGACAAGATATCTAAAAGGATGGGACCTATTTCTAGATTCTTAGACATATCAAATGATGCAGTATTTCCATTGATAATAGGTTTAATATTTGGACTATCTTATGGGGCAGGAGTAATTATAGAAAGTGTAGAAGAGAATAATCTAAGCAAGAAAGATCTTTATACTTTAATGATATTCTTAATAGCATGTCATGCCGTTATTGAAGATACCCTTTTATTTGTAGTTATTGGAGCCAATTTATGGCTTTTGTTAGGTATAAGGTTAGGTGTTGCCATAATAATTTCTTATTTTGCATCAAAAGTTTTAAATCGAATTGTAATTAAAGATAGGATTAGTTAAATAAAGGAATGTAAAAGAAGGTGCTAATAGCACCTTCTTTTAGTTAGTCTATATCATTTTCTTCTTCATAATAATCATCTGCTACTAAGCCACGGAAATTATCTCTACATCCTGGGCGACCAGGATCTTCAATTCCACCAACACTATCTGAGTCTATTTGTCTAGGGAATAGAGTTGGGAAGTTTGCGCAGATTGGTGAAGTTTCAGGGGATAATTGAGTAAATCCTGTTGAAAGTACACATAGTTGAACAGGAACTATTATTTTCTTTTCACAGCTAATACAAAGTGCGATTATCAAGTCAATTCTGACTTCACCCGTTTCTGGATTTATACGTATATCTCTTGAAATACTATTTGTAGCTAATCTTGTTTCACATTGTATATTACAGAATTCAGCAAATCTTGGGAAGAATGCAGAGTCAAATACTGAAGGAATACATAATTCAAAGAAATTGGTCAGTACTATAGGCGCGCTAACTGGTGCAATTGGGATGTTAGCAGATAAGGTAACAGTTATTCTTCTTCCTCTGGAATCTAGAACTAATACATCAATTTCTACTAATACATTTCCTCTTAAGAATATCCTTTGTGTACCAAATACTGGTGTACCTCTACCAATTTCATCACATTCTGTAGTGTCAGCAAATATTAGCTTTTGATTTGCTAGTCCGTCAGGACCTACTACTTCAACGAAACAACCTTTTTCATCTCTAACAAACTCACCACCTGAAAGAACTGTTTCAGGATCTATAATTAGATTACGAGGATCATTTACATTTGCTGGATTAAAGAATCTTCTACATCTAATGTCTATAACCCTTAATATTCTGGAACTTTGTGGTAAATTAGGGGTAAATCGAACATTGTTCACTGTACTGAGAGCTTGTAAGTTTACTAATATAGCATCATATACTTTTTGTACAAATACTGGTTCTGTAACTACTCTTCTTAGAGTGCCGTCCCACTCACAGCCTGTAGTTCCAACACAACATCTATCAGTAATATTTTGGGTAATGTCTTCTGGCAATATATTTGTTGTACCCATTTTTTTTCCTCCCTTATAATAAATTTAGGTTTACTTCTCAATGATAATATATTCCAAAGACTATTGTTCTGTTACAAATAAATCAGTAATATAAAGGGACCAAGGTTAATATTTATTATTAAGTAGGAAAAATAACTTTATCAAATTATTAATGAAGGATGGTGAGTAAATGACATTTTTTTTAGATAAGTGGACCATTGGAAAAACTAGCTATAACAGCATGATATTAGTTAGAAAAGCCAAAGGTGAAATTTTAATGGATATTTTAGGTGAAGATAAAAATATTAATAGAAAAGAAATAATTGCAAGAGATATACTTGAAGAATATGATATATTTATTGATGGTTCAAAGAAAATCTATATAATATATCAGAACAAAGATATGCATCTTATTCTAATAACTATTAAAGATAGAAAAAGGGAAGAAATTCAATTGACGATTGATCCTATATCAGAAGTATTTGACTTAAATATTGTGACCAATAATAATACAATACATATAATTTACCAAATCAGAATACCAGAAGAAGAACAAAAATATAATATTAATCATCATTATTATGATGGTAGTAAATGGATGAACTATACTATAGATGAAATAATAGCACAAAGAGCTTTAAATCCATTTAAACTGATACAATCAGATGAGAAAATAATAGTATCATACTATAAAAGTAGTTTTAATATTGAATTAAAAGAATTTAACTTTAGTGACTTGGAGTGGAGTAGTGGAATAAAATTAGTAGAGGCTCCAAATGAAAAACTGTTTTTAGATATGGTTAAAATAGATGACGATATACATTTGTCCTATTGCCAGTTTATTGAAGGAAACCTAGTAGTAAAATATGAAAGATTATCTGAAGATGGTATTCAACAGAATGTAGAAATTATATCCAATGAAGGGAGCCCATCTTACCCAACTATAATATTTTATCAAGATAAGCTATGGATTACATGGGTAGAATCTAATAAAGTATTGAGCAGATATAGTGGAGACAAAGGACGAAGTTGGGAATCATGCTATATGTGGAACAGCTCTAGAAGTATTGATTTTCTTAGGTACAAATATCTAACAATTATTCCTGAAGAACATATAATACTAGATTATTCATTTGGTAGAGTAGCTCCAGATATTGAGTTTATTGGTTTTGGATCTACTAATAGAGCTTTAGAAATACCCATAAAAAAAAAGAAGTTTATGAATCAACCAAGGATATAGAAAATATAATAATAAAATTGGAAGAAAGAATTAGCATATTAGAGAATAATATATTAGGCATTGAAAGTTATTTAAATGGTAGAACTAGGGGAGGGTATTTAAGAAATAAAAAAAGGCCACCATAGGCCTTTTAATATTTCTATTTAAATAAATTTTGTTCAATGATTTCTTTAATCTTTGGCATATCTTTTGTAAGGCCTAAGGCTAGCATAAGTTTTATCCTTACTTTTTGCCCAGGTAGATTTCCACCAAAGATTACACCTAATTCACGCAAATGTTTACCTCCACCTTCATAACCATATGAATCCAATACTCTACCCGTAGGACATCTAGATACCATAACTACGGGAATATCTTGACTAATAGCTTTTTTAACTCCTGGTACCATAGCAGGAGGGATATTTCCTCTACCCATGGATTCTATAACTATACCTTTATATCCTGAATCTAAATAAAAATCTAATATATCTGATTCCATGCCTGGAACTGCTTTAAGTAATGCTACTTTTTCTTCAAGATTATCAGTATCAATAAATTGGTGAGACACCATATCTCTATAAAAGATTACTTCATCATTGTCAACTATTCCTAAGGGACCAAACTCTGGTGATTTAAATGTATCTAGGGATAAAGTGTTTGTTTTAGTTACTTCACTAGCTGCATTTACCTCATTATTCATTACAACTAAAACACCCTTATTTTTTGATCTTTCAGATATGACGGTACAAATAGCTGCAGATAAATTGCTAGAGCCGTCATAACCAAGTTCAGAACTGTTTCTCATTGCTCCAACTACTACAATAGGTTTGCTAGTATGTATCATTAGATCTAATAAATATGCTGTTTCTTCTAAAGTATCTGTACCATGGGTTACAATGACGCCAGTAATATCATCTCTATTAATAGTCTGCTTCACTAACGCAGCAATTTCCATCATCATTGATGGAGTAATATGTGGGCTAGGAATATTCGCATAGTCTATGACTTCAATATCTGAAAAATCTCCTATATTTGTGATCATTCCCATGATTTCTTTTGAAGATAATGCAGGGATAGCTGCATGTAAACGGGGATCAATTTTCATAGAAATTGTACCACCAGTGAATATTATGGCTACTTTATTCGGATTTGACATATTAAATACCTCCAGTATATATTAATATAATAAATATAACATAATTTGGACAATTATTGTAAAAAACAATAAAAAAAAGACTCCGTTAAGGAGTCTTCACCCATTTGGATGTAAAAAACCGTTCAAAAGGGGTATTGGGAATAGAGATCTTATTTGAGGTTACCAGGGGGATAACCACATATAGATTATAACAAATTACGACAAAAGATGCAATAAATATTTTGAAATAATTTAAAATATCTTATAATACGACAAGAAGTTTACATAAAACTGTTGAAATAGATAATTCTTTACAATAAGTGGAAATTCCACTTTAATGATTCTATACACCTTCTTATTATTTTACTTTAATAATATATTGAATTCCTATATAATAGTAATATATGGGTAGTTATATTAGGAGGGACAAATATGGATAATAGATTTATTGAATTAAAAAGTACATTAACAGGAAATGGTTTTCAGGTTAAACTGTTTAATAGTATTGTAGAAGCAAAAGAAGAATTATTATCTCAGATAATAACAGAAGAATCTGTTGGTATAGGAGGATCTATAACAGTTCAAGAAATGGATGTTTACGAAGAGTTAAAAGCTAGAGGAAATGATATTTATTGGCATTGGAGAAAAGATGTTGAAAATGCAATTATTAAAGCTATTAATGCAGATACTTATATTACTAGTACAAACGCAATCACAATGGATGGTAAATTGGTTAACATGGATGGAAATGGAAATAGGGTAGCTTCCATGATCTTTGGTCATAAGAATGTTTATATTATTGTTGGGAAAAATAAAATATGTAAAGATTATGATGAGGCAAGGGAAAGAATAAGGAATATAGCAGCACCAATGAATGCTAAGAGATTAAACCTTAATACTCCATGTGTACATACTGGAAAATGTATGGATTGTAATTCACCACAAAGGATTTGCAAAGCAGAGGTTGTACTTCATAGAAACCCTGGATCCACACAAATTCACATTTATTTAATAGATGAAGAAATAGGATATTAATTTTAAGAGGTGTATATATTTGATTTATTTGGATAATTGTTCTACAACAAGACCAAGAGAAGAAGTAGTAAAGATAATCTCCCAGAGCATGGTTGAAGATTTTGCTAATCCATCATCACTGCATAGATTAGGTATGAGGGCAGAAAAGAAGGTAAAAGTATCAAGGGAGTATATTTCAAAGTATTTAAATGTAGACAGCAGTGAAATATACTTTACATCTGGAGGAACAGAGAGTAATAATATAGCTATACAAAGTATGGTTAATAAGTTGAAAAAAAGAGGTAAACATATAATAACTACAAAGATTGAACATCCTTCAGTTTTAAACATAATGAAAAACTATGAGAATCAAGGTTATAATGTTACTTATTTGAATGTAGATGAGGATGGAATAATTTCTTTGGAGGAGCTAAGAAAGAATATTTCTCAAGAGACTATTTTAGTTGCTGTTATGCATGTAAATAATGAAATTGGTTCAATACAGCCTATTTATGAAATAAAAAAGCTTATTAATGAAACTAATCCCAATACATTACTCCATGTTGATGGGGTACAGGGATTTGGTAAAGTTGATCTTTCACTAAAAGGCATAGGTATAGATAGCTATTCTTTTAGCGGACATAAAATATATGGTCCAAAGGGAATTGGGGGCTTATATATTGATAAAAAACATACCCTTTCTCCAATAGTGTTTGGCGGGAATCAAGAGAAAGGATTAAGATCAGGAACTGAAAATTTAACGGGTATTGTTGGATTTGGTGAAGCTGTAAGAATTATGACAGATAATTTTTTAACTGAATCTAAATATGCTTTTGATTTAAAAAAATATTTTTCAGATATAGTTAAGGAAGAAATAGAAGATATAAGATTTAATACGCCTTTGAATGAAAAATCATCTCCATATATACTAAATATTTCATTTAAATATGTAAGGGGAGAGGTTCTCCTACATTATTTAGAGGATAAGGATATTTATGTTTCTACTTCATCTGCTTGCTCTTCAAAGGGTACTGAAAAAAGCCATGTGTTAAAGGCTATTTCTTTAAAGGATGCTGATATAGAAGGAGCAATAAGATTTTGTTTTTCATACGAAAATACAATGGAAGATATAGATTATACAATACAGATATTAAAAGAATCAATATCTGAGATTAGACAAATAACTAAGAGGTGATTTAGTGGATAATGTACTATCAGTAAGTTTAGGTGAGATTGCCCTAAAGGGATTAAATAGAAAATACTTTGAAGATAAATTAATAAAGCATATTAGAAATGCAATAAAGGACATTGGATTTGATAAAATATATAAGGAACAGGGTAAAATATATATAGAAGCCGAAAAACATAATTTTCCTCAGATGATAAATAGATTGAGGAAAGTATTTGGTTTGGTTTACTTGAGCCCATGTATAAGAGTAGGAAAAGATGTATCAGAAATAGAAGAGGCTTCACTAGAAATAATGAAAGAAAAAATTGAAAAGGATAAAATCAACACATTCAAGATAGATACAAATAGGGCTGATAAAAACTTTCCAATAAAATCACCAGAATTTTCTAGACAAATGGGAGGATTTATACTTAAGAATTTTGACAAACTAAGTGTGGATGTACACAAGCCTGATGCATTTTTATATATTGATATAAAGCAAAATGCATACATCTATACTGATAAAGTAAAGGGTCATGGTGGTATGCCAATAGGTACAAATGGCAAGGGATTATTGCTTTTATCTGGAGGGATAGATAGCCCTGTTGCAGGATTTTTGATGGCGAAAAGAGGCATTGAAATATCAGCTATACATTACCACTCATATCCTTTTACATCTGAAAGGGCTGAGGAAAAGGTAAAGGATTTGGCTACAATTTTGTCTAGGTATACTGGCAAGATTAAAATGTATAGTATAAACTTACTAGATATACAGAAAGAAATAAATGCTAAATGTCCTGAAAAGGAAATGACAATTTTATCTAGAAGATTTATGATGAGGATAGCAGAAAGAATAGCTTTAGAAAATGGATTAAATGCATTGATAACAGGAGAGAGTCTGGGGCAAGTAGCCAGTCAGACTATTGAAGGTATTACTATGACCAATGAATCAGTTAATCTTCCGATTTTAAGGCCTCTAATAGGGTTAGATAAGGTAGATATCATAGAGATTGCAAAAGACATTGAAACATTTGCCACATCTGTCCTACCTTTTGAAGATTGCTGTACAGTTTTTCTGCCTAAGCATCCGGTTACCAAACCAAAGATAGAGGATATCAAAGCTTCAGAAGATGCTTTAGATATAGATATTCTTGTTGATAAAGCCATAGAAGGTATGAAAATAACTACGATAGAATAAATTTAAGGGGGAGTTATGATGAAGGGGAAGGGTTTATTAATTATTATTGGTATCGTTGCATTGTTTGTTTTTATTGGTGTAGGTTCATATAATAATTTGGTTTCATTAGATGAAGATATAAATAGTGCATGGGCTCAAGTAGAGAATCAATTAAAGCGTAGAGCTGATTTAATTCCAAACCTAGTAGAGACAGTTAAAGGCTATGCATCACATGAAACAGAAGTAATAGATAGCATAACTGCAGCTAGAGCTCAATATGCTAATGCAAATACTCCACAAGAGTATGCTCAAGCAGATGCAGGATTAACAAATGCTATAAAATCATTAAATGTAATAGTAGAGAATTATCCAGATTTAAAAGCTAATCAAAATTTTGCAGACCTTCAAGCAGAATTAGCAGGTACAGAAAATAGAGTAGCTACTGAAAGAATGAGATATAATGAAACTGTAAAGGAATTTAATGGAAAGATTAGACGATTCCCTACAAATATGGTGGCAGGAGTATTTGGATTTGAAAAAGCTGAGTATTTTGAGATAAGTGAGCAAGATGCAGAAGTGCCGAAAGTAAATTTCTAAGGGGATGCTTTTAATGAAGAAGAATAAAAAGTTTTTTATTATTCTTTGTACCATTCTACTTCTGACTACAACTGTTTATGGTGCTAATAGTAGATTGCCTGAGCCAAGTTATGATTTTTATGTTTATGATGAAGCAAATATAATAGACAAGGATATAGAGGGTTATATTGTTGAAGTGAACAAGGAGTTATATAAAAAAACCGGTGCACAAGTAGTAGTAGCCACAATAAATTCTCTAGAAGGAATAGATATTAATTCATATTCCACAGCTATTTTTGAAGAGTGGAAGATAGGTAGCAGGGAATATGATAATGGGATGCTAGTATTAATCGTTCCTACTGATAGAGAATTATGGATTGAGGTTGGATATGGTCTAGAAGGCCCATTTCCGGATGGTAAAGTTAATAGAATAATAGATGATTATATCTTACCCTATTTCGCAGAAGATGAATATTCCAATGGTATATTATCAGGATTTAACCAAATACTTATTGGACTAGAGGAAGAGTATACCATAAGTCTGGATAAATCAGTTGTAGTTAAAGATCCTATAGTTGTGGATGATAATTATGATTCCAAATTTAATTTTCTTAGTATACCAATGATTATTGGTATAATTATTTTGATAATAATTGATTTTAAGTTTTTTGGAGGATGGATTACTTATGCCATATTACGTAATATAGGCAGAGGAGGCTCTGGCGGTTCATCACGTGGAGGAAGATCATCAGGTGGTGGAGGTCGATCCGGCGGAGGTGGAGCAGGAGGAAAATGGTAGTAAATTAAGAAAATAGAAACTGACTAAATATATGATTTAATGTATTTAGTCAGTTTTTTTTCTTATAAAGGGTAGAAGTATATATAAGATTTAGTGAATACTAATTCTCGTATATATATACTAAACTAGTAGTATTTTTAAAAAGT
Organism: uncultured Tissierellaceae bacterium; assembly: GCA_964539425.1. Classification (GTDB taxonomy): domain Bacteria; phylum Bacillota; class Clostridia; order Tissierellales; family Tissierellaceae; genus JAVKTS01. The sequence goes on from CAZIII010000016.1 coordinate 10,267, forward strand.
TAAAAGTAAGTATAATGCACATTAGTCCTATTTAAAAATAATTCAAAAACCTATTGACAACTACTATGTATATTGTCTATAATATGGTAGTTATTAAATATAAGTTTAGTAAAGATAAACTTATTATTTAATATATGGTTAGCGCTATATGGGAGGTGTACTATGAAAATTGGTGAAAAAATTAGAAGGTTGAGAATTCAAAATTCACTTACACAAGAAGAATTAGCAGATAGATCAGAACTAACAAAAGGTTTTATTTCTCAACTAGAAAGAGATTTAACATCACCTTCTATAGCTACTTTAGTAGATATATTAGAGGGGCTGGGAACAAATTTAAAAGACTTTTTTAATGAAACCATTGATGAAAAGATAGTGTTTTCCAAAGATGATGCTTTTGAAACAGAGAATGAAGATTTAAAATATGTACTAAAATGGATTATACCAAATGCTCAAAAAAATAGTATGGAGCCAATTCTCATTGAATTAGAGCCTGGCGGATGTTCAAAAGAAGACATACCACATGAAGGAGAAGAATTTGGATATGTTTTACAAGGGAGCATCTATGTTTATATAGGTAGAGAGAGGTATAAAGTTAGAAAAGGTGAGAGTTTTTATTATAAGGCTAATTCTAATCATTATATAGCAAATGAAGGAAAGACAAAGGCTTCAGTTATTTGGGTAAGCACACCACCAAGTTTCTAAAGATGATGGGAGGAAGATAAATGTACGCAGTTGAATTAAATAATATATCTAAGGAATATAATGGAGTTAGCGTTTTAAATAATATAAATCTATATATAAGAGAAAATGAATTTTTGACCCTTTTAGGACCTAGTGGATGTGGAAAGACTACCACTCTTAGGATTATTGGTGGATTTGAACAACAAACAGATGGAACAGTCTTGTTTGAAGGAAAAAATGTTAGTAGTGTTCCACCTTATCAGCGACAAATCAATACAGTTTTTCAAAAATATGCTTTATTTCCACATTTAGATGTATTTGACAATATAGCCTTTGGATTAAAGATTAAAAAAATGTCTAAGGATGAAATAAATAGTAGAGTCAAAGAAATGCTAAGACTTGTAAATCTTCAAGGATTTGAGAATAGGACAATAGATTCTCTTAGTGGAGGACAACAACAAAGAATTGCAATTGCCAGAGCATTAGTAAATGAGCCTAAGGTACTTTTATTAGATGAACCTTTAGGGGCTTTGGATTTAAAGTTGAGAAAAGATATGCAAATTGAACTAAAAAACATGCAAAAAAGAGTAGGTATAACATTTATATATGTAACCCATGATCAAGAGGAAGCACTGACTATGTCAGACACTATAGTTGTAATGGATAAGGGTAATATTCAACAAATAGGAACACCTGTTGATATATATAATGAACCTAAAAACGCTTTTGTAGCTCAGTTTATAGGAGAGAGTAATATTATAGATGGGATTATGCATGAGGATTTTTTAGTTGAATTTGCAGGAAAGAAATTTGATTGTGTAGATAAGGGATTTGATAAAGAGGAAAATATAGATGTAGTCATAAGACCTGAAGACTTGGACATAGTATCTGCAGATGAAGCTTGTCTAAGTGGGGTAGTTACTTCCGTAACATTTAAGGGAGTTCATTATGAGATAATAGTTCAGTCTCAAAATTTTGAATGGATGATACATTCAACAATAATGAAACCTATTGGAACAGAAATAGGGATGACTGTTTTACCTGAAAACATTCACATTATGAAGAAGGTGAGAATTAATTGAAAATGAAAAAAGCATCTTATCCATATCTAATTTGGATGGGAATATTTATATTAATTCCACTTTTTCTAGTATTGTATTTTGCATTTACTGTTGGTGATAGTCAAAATTTTTCTACATTTCAGTTTAGTTTAGATAATTTTAAAAGATTCCTTAGCCCTATTTATTTAAAAGTATTGGGTAGATCAGTAAATCTAGCATTTATTTCAACAGTTCTTTGTTTAATAATTGGGTATCCAATGGCTTTAATCATATCTAAGGAGAAGGCAAGAAAAAGAAATTTAATGATTTTAATGTTTGTTATTCCAATGTGGATGAACTTTTTATTGAGAACTTATGCATGGTTAACTTTGCTTGGTAAGAATGGTTTTATAAATTTTTTAATCACAAAGATAGGATTTCAACCAATTGATTTAATGTATAATGACAAGGCTGTATTATTAGGAATGGTATATAACTTTTTACCATTTATGGTTTTACCTATTTATTCAGTCCTAATAAAAATAGATAAAAATTTAATAGAAGCAGCTGAAGATTTAGGTGCAAATAAGATGGAAGTATTCAGTAAGGTTATACTACCCTTAAGCATTCCAGGTATTATCACAGGTGTAACAATGGTATTTATTCCAGCAGTAAGTACATTTATTATATCAAGCCTTTTAGGTGGGAATAAATCCAATTTAATTGGTAACCTTATTGAACAACAATTTAGATGGACTGGGGATTGGCATTTTGGTTCTTCGATGTCCATAGTGCTAATGGTATTTATCCTTATAACTATGGCTCTTACTTCTAAATTTGATAAGGATAAAGAAGGAGGAGGTGGAGGACTATGGTAGGTAAAGGCATTAAGAAAATATATACTTTTTTAATATTTTTATTCCTATATGCTCCTATTATTGTACTAATAGTCTTCTCCTTTAATGATTCCAAATCAAGAGGAGTGTGGGCTGGATTTACATTGAGATGGTATGTAGAATTATTCAAAGATGCTGAGATATTAAAGGCTCTCTATAGTACTTTACTTATAGCATCTATTTCAACAGTTATTTCTACAGTATTAGGTACATTTGCAGCTATTGGTATATTTAATTTACCTGGTTTGAATAAGAAAATTGCTTTGAATCTAAATTATCTTCCAGTATTAAATGCTGATATAGTTACTGCAGTATCACTTATGGCCTTATTTAGATTCTTAAAAATAGAATTTGGATTTTCTACCATGCTTTTATCTCATATTACATTTTGTACACCATATGTAGTACTATCTGTTTTACCTAAATTAAAGCAGATGAATAAGCATTTAGCCGAAGCGGCAATGGACTTGGGGGCAACACCCCTTTATGCTCTTCGCAAGGTAGTCATACCAGAGATAATGCCTGGAATAATAACAGGTGGACTAATGGCATTTACACTATCTATTGATGATTTTGTCATTAGCTTCTTTAATACAGGAAATGGCGTATCTAACTTAAGTATTGAAATATTTTCTATGACAAGGCGTGGAATAAATCCTGTAATTAATGCATTATCTACATTAATGTTTGTTGGTTTAATAATAATGTTGTTAATAATAAATAAGAGAACTGAAAAAAATGAAATAGAGAGAGGTGTTTAATTTGAAGACAAATAAGCTTGTTTTGTTAGTTTTGCTTTTAGTCATTGTAGTTGCAGCATCAGGATGTGGAGATAGTAGACCTAAAATCAATGTATATAACTGGGGGGACTATATAGATAAATCTGTAATTGATGATTTTGAAGAAGAATTCAATATAAAAGTAAATTACAGTATGTTCTCCACAAATGAAGATTTGTATGTAAAATTAAAACAAGGTGGAAGTAGTTATGATGTAGTATTTCCTTCAGATTACATGATTGAGAAAATGATAAGAGAAGATATGTTAACTAAATTGGATAAAAATAATATACCTAATCTTCAAAATGTAGATGAAAAGTTTTTCAATTTAGACTTTGATCCAAGTAATGATTATTCTGTTCCATATATGTGGGGAACAGTGGGAATCATCTACAATAAAACAATGGTAGATGATGTAGTAGATAGTTGGGATATCCTATGGAATGAAAAATATGAAGGACAAATTTTCATGTTAAATAGTCAAAGAGATACCCTTGCAGTAGCTTTATTGAAACTAGGATATTCAATGAATACTAGAAATATCAATGAATTAGAAGAAGCTAAGCAAGAATTAATTAAGCAAAGACCATTGGTAGAGGCTTACCTAGGAGATGAAGTGAAGGATGCTATGGTAGGCGGAGAAGCAGCTTTTGCTGTAGTTTGGTCAGGAGATGCAGTAGCTATGATTAGGGATAATCCAGATCTAGAATATGTTATACCGAAAGAAGGAACAAATCTTTGGTTTGACAGTATGGTAATCCCAAGTACAGCAAAGAATAAAGAAGGAGCAGAAGCCTTCATCAATTTCATGAGTAGACCAGACATTGCTGCAAGAAATACTGATTATATAGGATATTCAACTCCTATACCAGAAGCAATAGAAATGCTTCCAGATGATATCAAAAACTCTAAAGTTGCATATCCATCTGATGAAGATATCGAAAACACAGAGATATTCAAGGACCCAGCTGATATAATATCAGAATACGATAGAATCTGGACTGAAATATTCTCTGAATAATATGATGAACACTGGATTTTGGTAATAAAACCATAATTCAGTGTTTTTATTTAGGCATATTTAGGGGTTTAGCAGATAAGTTGTATAATGTATATAGATATATTTTGAGAATTAATTTTTATTGATAGTATACTTTTGTGTAATTAGAGTACTAAAAGGGTAATAATAGGTAGATAATTATATTTAAGGAGCTGAATCTAGGATGATAAAAACAAAGTATTTAATAATTGGTAATGGGATAGCAGGACTTGCCGCTGCAAGGGAAATAAGAAGCAATGACAAAGACGGTAGCCTGATGATGGTAAGTAGCGAGTCAGCCTTGACTTATTATAGAGTAAAATTAACAGAATGTTTAGCGAAGGATTTTACTGATGAAGAACTATTAGTAAGTAAAGAAAGTTGGTATAAAGAAAAGAATATAGAAGTAGTACTTAGTAAGATAGTAGAAAATATTGATACAGAGAATAATAAAGTTAGATTAGATGATGGTCAAGAAATTGAATATGGACAATTGTTGATTGCTACTGGTAGTCGTCCATTCATACCTCCAATAAATGGGAAATTCAAGGAGGGAGTATTTGCATTAAGAACCTTAAAAGACTTACATTATGTTAAGGATTATCTTAAGTCTTGTAATTCTGTTGCAGTAATAGGTGGTGGACTATTAGGATTGGAAGCTGCTTGGTCCCTGAAAGCATTAGGCAAGGAAGTTAGTATAATTGAATTTGCAGAATATTTATTGCCTAGGCAATTAGACAAAGAAATTTCAACTAGATTAGAAGAAAAACTATCAAAACTAGGATTTAAGGTTTATCTTTCTTCTCAAGCAGAAGCAATATTAGGTGAAAATAAATCAGATGGAATACAATTGAATGGAAATAGAAAGATTAATACTGATGCGATTTTAATATCATCTGGAGTTAGACCAACGCTAGATTTAGTTAGAGATACTAAAGTAGAGTATGACAAGGGGATTAAAGTAGATAACCATATGAAAACAAATGTAGATAATATTTATGGAGCTGGGGATGTAGTTGAGATAAATGGTATGGTACTAGGACTTTGGACGGCTGGAAATGAGCAAGGTAAAGTAGCAGGTGGAAATATGACAGGGAAAGAACTAGAATATAATCAACCTAAAATCTTTACTAATTTGCAAATAGGTAATATCAATCTATTTTCAGCAGGAATTATTAATGATTTTGATAAAGTCTATGAATATAAAGATGAAGATCAAGAAATACATCATAAGATATTTACAAAGGGTGGGAAAATAGTAGGAGTAATACTTTTTGGAGATTTAAAGGAAATGAATGCTTTAAGAAATGCAGTTATTGCCAAGACTAATGTAGATGAATATATTAAAGAAGGAAGTAAATATGTATAGGTTTTACTTGATGGAATTGAAGAAATAATATGGAGGCGAAATTATGGATATTCAATTTTATGGTGCTTCAAAGATGGTTACAGGATCTAACTATCTGATAAATACAGATAAATATAAAATACTTGTAGATTGTGGGATGTTCCAAGGTAATAAGGAAATGGAAAAATTAAATTACAATGATTTTCCATATAATCCTGGAGAAATCGACTTTCTAATTCTTACACATGCACATATTGATCATAGTGGTAGAATTCCTAAACTAGTTAAAGATGGTTTTAAAGGTAGAATAATAACCACATCACCGACATTAGATTTATGCAAGATTATGTTGATGGATAGTGCCAAAATCCAAGAATCAGATGTGGAATGGGAGAATAAAAAGAGACAAAGAGGTGGAAAGAAACCATTAGAACCACTATATACAATGGATGATGCAGAAAACAGTTTGAAGTATTTTGAGCCATACTTTTATCAACAAAAGATAAAAATTAATGACAATATAGAAATTAGATTTAGGGATGCAGGACATATATTAGGTTCATCCATATTAGAATTATGGATTAAGGAAGGAAAGGAAGAACTTAAAATAGTTTTCTCTGGTGACCTAGGAATGCCAGGTAGACCTATTATCAACAATCCAGAATATATAGATGAAGCAGATTATGTAGTTTTAGAATCTACCTATGGAGATACTATTCATGAAACTTATGAGGGTAGTACAGAGAAACTAATAGATGTAATTAACAAGACTGTTATAAGAGGTGGAACTGTAATAATACCTTCTTTTGCAGTAGGAAGAACTCAAGAGCTTATATATCAACTAAACAAATACTATGAGTATAATCCTCAAATTGAGGAATATATGAAGATACCGATCTATATAGATAGTCCTATGGCCATAGACGCTACAGAGGCTTTTAAGAGAAATTCATCTAGTTTCAATGATGAAGCAAGGGAGCTTATACTAAGGGGTGATAATCCTTTTGAATTTCAAAACTTAAAATATAGTAGATCTCAAGAGGAATCCATGTTACTCAATAAATCTAAATTTCCAAAGGTTATAATATCCTCCAGTGGGATGGCCACTGCAGGTAGAGTTAGACATCATTTAAAGCATAATCTATGGGATCAAAAAAATTCTTTAGTTTTCGTTGGCTATCAAGCTGAAGGAACTCTTGGAAGAATATTGCGAGATGGCAAAAAGAGAGTAAAAATTCTAGGTGAAGAAATAGATGTAAAGGCAGAAATTTATGATCTAGAGGGATTTTCTGGTCATGCTGATCAGAATGTTCTATTAGACTGGGTTGAAAACTTTAAAAAGAAACCTAAAAAGATATTTATTGTTCATGGAGAAGAAGATGCAGCTACTGCTCTATCTACACTTATAAATCATCTTTATAAAATAGAAACTATAATACCAAATATTGGAGATAGTTTTTCTATCCATAGTACTGAAGTAGAATTAGTAAGGGGTATAGATATTTCACCTACATTATTAAGAGAAAACATTGAAAATGAATTAAAATCAGCGTATAATAAGTTTGAAGCCTTATTAGATAAATCCAACAACATTATGGATGACAAGGTAATTACCAAGGAATATGATTTAATAAAGAATCAGCTTATTGATTTACAGAATACCCTAATGGACTTAAATATTTTAATGGGAAGATAAAAAACATACATCAGGAGGAAATTATGAAATATTTAGTAAATAACTCAAATGATCCAAGATATAATTTAGCTTTTGAGGAATATTGTTTCAAACATCTTGATCTTAAAGAAGATTACGTAATACTTTGGATCAATGGGCCTGCAATTATAATAGGGAAAAATCAGAACACCATAGAAGAGATAAATACAGACTTTGTAGAAGAAAGAGGTATAAAAATTGTTAGAAGAATAACAGGTGGTGGAGCTGTATATCATGACCTTGGAAATCTTAACTTCAGTATAATTAGCATGTCAACTGGTACAGAAAAAATAGACTTTAAAAAATATAATATTCCAATAGTAAAGTCCCTAGAAAAGTTAGGCATTAATTGTGAATTATCAGGAAGAAATGATATAACTTTAGATGGAAAGAAATTTTCAGGCATAGCACAGTCAATATGGAAAAAGAGAGTATTAAATCATGGAACATTGTTGTTTGATACTGAATTAGATGTACTTTCAAATGCATTAAAAGTTAAGCAAGATAAAATTGAGTCAAAGGGAGTTAAATCTGTAAAGAGCAGAGTAACAAACATTAGACCTCATATGTCAGAAGATGTAGATATTTATGGATTTAGGGATGTATTATTAAAGAATATTTTTGAAATGGAAGGATTAATACCTGAAGAATATAAATTGTCACAGGAAGATTTAGATAATATTCAAAAATTATTTGAAGAAAAATATTCAACTTGGGAATGGAACTATGGAGAATCGCCAAAATCAAATTATCAAAATTATAAGAGATTTCCTTTTGGAAGTATAGATATTAGATTTAATGTAGCAAGTGGCTTGATTAAAGATACAAAGATATATGGAGATTTCTTTGGTACTGAAGATGTTTCTCTACTACACGAGAAGTTAAATGGAGTGAAATATGATAAAGCTGAAATATCAAAGGTACTAGAAAATGAGCCATTGGAAAAATACTTTGGTAATATTAGTAAAGAAGAATTTATAGATTTAATGTTTCAATAGAAAAAATCCTCAACTATCAGTAAATAGTTGAGGATTTTTTAATTATAAAACTTGCAAATATACTTGACAGATAGCAGAAAAAAATATACTATGTTAGTAAGTACTTACATAAGGAGGAGAAAATGGAGAATAAAGAAAGTAGGAAACGAATGAGTAAAGAAGATAGAAAAGAGCAAATATTAGAATCTGCTTTAAAGGTATTTGTAGAAAAGGGATACAATGGAACAACAACTCAAGAAATTGCTAAGGCTGCTGATATAACTGAAGTTACCTTGTTTAGGCATTTTACTTCAAAGCAAGAAATATTTATGGAGGGTATAGAGCCTATAATATTCACCACATTAAAAGAATCAGTAGTAGCATCTAAGGCTCTATCACCGAGAGAACAGTTAGAGTATATCCTTAGGGAAAGAATAAGTTTAATTTCTAAAAATTATAAAGTTATAAGATTAATATTAATGGAGAGTAAAATATCTGGAGAATTAAATGATTTAAACTTCATTGGAAGAATTGCAGAACTTCTAAAAACTACTATAACTGATATGGGATTTACAATGAGAGATGAAGAATTTACAGTGAGAGTATTAATGGGGGGAATACTATCTTTTTTATTTATGCCTGAAGAAGATGAAGATGAGATAAAAGATTTTGTAAGTCATATTATACCTAGTATAATAAGCAGTTTAATTGAATAAGAAATTAAAGGAGTGAATGATATTGGGCAGAATATTTGGATGGATAGGTAAGATAATTGAAAGGAATCCAATTAAGGTTTTTTTAGGAACTGTATTAATATTTGGAGTACTAATTGTTGGAGCTTTGAAAGTCAATATGGCTACTGGTAATGAAACTTTAGTAAAGGGTGATAATGAAGTATATAAATCAAACAAAATAATGGAAGAAAATTTTGGTGGAGATTCAATTATTGTTTTGTTTGAAGGGACATCAACAGAGGAACTATTATCTGTTGATAATATTGAAAAGATGTGGAATATTGAGCAAAGATTTAAGTATGAAGAAAATATTTTTTCAATGATGAGTACAGCAAGTATAGTTAACCAAATGACAGATATGCAATCTGCAAAAATAAAAGAACAAATATTAACCATCTCTGATGGACTTGGTGATATGTCAGAAAAAATGATAGAAATAGGCAATACATTAGGTTCAAAAGATGTAAAAAATCCACAGGAAATAAAGGATAAATTAAGCAATCTATCCAAATCTACTGAAGCTTTTAATAAATTGATAATAGGTCAAAACAATATTTCTGAAGGAGCTACTCAATTACAAAGTGGATTAGCTAATGCATCAGAAGGATTGAAAATGGCTTCAATTCAATTAAAGGAATTAGGCAATTTAGCAGGGGAAAATATAGAATTAAATATGAAGCTAAATGTATTATCTGAGAACATAAGTAAAAGTGCAATTGGACTTATGACAATGTCAGAAAAAACATCTATGATAAAGGATGGGACCACAAATACATCAACTGCTTTAACTAATTTTAGTAAGCAACTATCAGAAGAAACATCTTCAATGGCTGGCGGGTTAGATGGGGGAATTTCTGCAGATGAGTTAAAAGAGATGGCAACAGGATTTGTTACAATGGGTGAAAAATTAGGTGATATATCAGAAGGGCTTAAACTTTTCCACACAAAATCTGAGATGATGGTAGCTAATATACCTACATCTCAAGAAGAGTTAGATAATTTGCTTTATGATGAAGATTTAAAACTTCGTTCAATATTTTCGGATGTAATTGTTGACCCCAACCATAGTGTGATGATTGTAAAGCTACAAGGGAATTTAGGAGATGAATATAAGGATACAATTTATCAGGATATATCCACAGCTTTAGGAGAAGAAGGTTTTAGTGATTTGTCTTATATAGTATCTGGAAAACCAGTATTAGATTCTTCCTTAAGAACTGAAATGAAGGTTAATATGAAAGTAATGGTGGCAATGGCTGTTGCTTTAATGTTTGTAATATTGTTAGTAGTATTTAAAATTAGATGGAGAGTATTAAGTCTAGGTATTATATTTGTTTCAGTAATAGCAACTTTAGGATTTATGGGAACTATTAATGTACCTATGACAATGGTATCAATGGCTGTTTTCCCCATATTAATCGGACTGGGGATAGATTATTCAATCCAGTTCCAGAACAGATATGAAGAAGAAAAATCTGCGAAGAGAACTTTAGAGCAAATCGGAAAGGCTGTAGCTATAGCAGTGTTGGCCACAGTTCTAGGATTTATTTCCCTTTATGCTTCTCCTGTGCCTATGATTCAAGACTTCGGAAAGATGTTAACTATAGGAGTTATTATAAGTTTTGTTGGATCTGTATTTTTGCTTATGCCAATATTACATCTAAGAGATACCTTTGATAAGCAAACAAATAGAAAAATAAAAGTAACAGATGATAAACCAACTATATTAGATAGAGTTCTTCAAGGAAGTGCCAAATTTGTAGTAAAATATTCCATAATAATTATTGTTATTTCAATTGTTATTGCTACATTCGGAGTAGTAGCAGATGGAAAGGTTGGAGTAGACACTGATATAGAAACATTTATGCCTCAAGATATGGCAGCTTTAGATGACATCCATAGGGTTAGGGATATTGTAGGCTCTACAAATCAAATGGCAATTTATATGGAGAGTGATAATATTCTAACTGAAGAGAATACATTATGGATGAAGACTACAATAAAAGAAATAGAGGACAGATTTGGTAATATTGTAGTTGATATTAAATCTATAGATACTGTGGTAAGTAATATTGCTGAAACAGAAGATATTTCCTATAGTGAATATATAGATACAGTAAATGACTTACCTAAATCACAGAGCAAAATGTTTTTGAATGAAGAACAGAATAAAGCTGTAATTTTACTAAATATAAAACACCTTCCAACAGATGACTTACAAATATTTGTGAATGAATTAAAGGATGTAGTAGGTGATACAGATATGAGAGTCCATGTAACTGGAAAGTCAGTATTAGATGTTGAAATGGTAGAGGGTTTAACTTCTGGAAGAGTTAAGATGACTCTAATAGGAATTGGGTTAGTATTTGTAGTATTGCTTTTTATCTACAGGAATATAGTTAAAGCTTTTATTCCAGTATTCCCAATAACACTAATAGTAGGGATGTCGGGGGGAATCATGTATTTACTAGGATTAAAATATACTCCAATTACGGCTACATTAGGTGCATTAGTCTTGGGAATGGGTACAGAGATGACCATAATGTTGCTAGAAAGATATCTTGAAGAAAGAAAATCTGGGAAAGAAAAACTAGAATCCATGATAATTACTGTAACCATGATAGGGAAAGCTACAGTAGCTTCAGGATTAACAACAATTGGTGGTTTTAGTGTATTGATGGCTTCTAAGTTTGTAATATTAAAGGATTTTGGATTAATGACGGTAATAAATATATCACTAGCTTTAATGAGTACATTTATTATATTACCAGCAGTGATTGTTTTATTAGATAGGTTTATCATTAGTAAAAAGGAAATAGAAGAAGGCAAGGAGATACAAAAAAAGTCATCTTATGAGAATAAGTAATATTTAGTGATAATAACTTAAATATGGGGGAAAGATTATGTTAAAATATAGAAAAGGGATACAGATATTAGCTTTAGTTATTTTCAGTTTCTTAATGGTGAAGGGGAAAGTTCAGCTCTGGATGGTAATATTTTTTGGGAGTTTACTACTATCAACTTTTCTAGGAAGATTTTATTGTGGCTATATATGCCCGATAAATACTGTTATGGAAGTAATTGATGATGATGCGTCCAAGAAAAAAAGGAAAAGAATCAAAACTCCTTCTTGGATAAAGCATACTGCTGTAAGAGTAGCTGTGTTGATACTGTTTTTAGGAACAATGATATTTGTTTTTAAAACAGGTAAGAAATTACCTGTACTTCCAATCCTATTCACACTGGGTGTATTGCTGACGATATTTTTTGAGCCAAGTTTATGGCATAGATACCTATGCCCCTATGGGACTTTGTTTTCAATATTTTCAAGTAAAAATAAAAATGGATATAAAATTGGAGATGAAGGATGTATTAGATGTGGAATCTGTGTAAGATCTTGCCCTTCTGATGCAATAGTATGGGATGATAAAGAAAAAGATCCTGTTATTATTAGAAAAGAATGTATTGTATGCGGTAAATGTTCAAAGGTTTGCCCAAAGAAAGTAATAGACTTTAAATAATAATAGGCTAGTGGATATAATAATATCTGCTAGCCTTGATTTTTTGTATTAGATTTTATATTTCACTAGCTTTTTCATACATTAATTCAATATCCTTTTCAGTCAATGATTTATTTACGATATAGGCTATTAATAGGATACCTGGGATATTAACTATTAACCTTGTTAAAGCGAATTTGCTACCCATAGATGCTATTTCAAATAGAAGCATTGGTAATTTAGTAGTAGACCAAGCACCTATAAATATAAATATATTTGTAAATTTTACACCTTTTTTCATAAATACTGCTGCAACAGGAAATGCACCATAAAGTGGACCTGCAGCTGCTGAGCCTAAGAAGAAGGATAATAATACTCCAATCAATCCAGAACCTTCACCCATGAATTTTACCATAGTATCCTTAGGAACCCAAACATCCAATAAACCTAACAATATAAAAATGGGAGGTAGTACCATCATCATTTCTTTAAAGCTAAACTTAATAGTATCAATTGCTTTTAAGCCTATATCTTTACTCCATACAAAGGTTAAACCTATTAATATAGACATTACAATAAAAATTAAATATTTTTTAATTAATTTCATATTAGCCCACCACCTTTCCAATAACAAATGCTACGATGAATGAAAATGAAAATGCCAGGGCATTTCTTAAAAAGGTTGATTTTTTGCCGAAAAATTTAATTTCTACAGGCATAGTCATTACCCCTACCATCATAAGTGTAGATATAAAAGCACCAAGCTGCATATAACCAGCACCATTTTGCAATAGTATAGCAGCAGTTGGGAAAGCCACAAATCCAGGAATTAGTGTGATAGATCCAACAGCAGCTGCTAGGATTACTCCAAGCCAACCAGATGAACTACCGATGATATTACTAATGACCTCAGGATTTAGAAAAGCAATGATAATACCAACTGAAGTAATAATACCAAGCATTTG
>CAZIII010000017.1:0-3055 GCA_964539425.1 uncultured Tissierellaceae bacterium
CACCTCTATATTTTGCTCCTGCAATCATTCCTGGCAAATCAAGTGTAACTACTCTTTTATCCTTAATAATCTCTGGCACTTGTCCCTCTATAATCTTTTGTGCTAATCCTTCAGCTATGGCTGTTTTTCCCACACCTGGTTCACCTATTAGTACTGGATTGTTTTTAGTTCTTCTACTCAACACTTGGATTACTCGTTCTATCTCTTTCATCCTTCCAATAACCGGATCTATTTCCCCAGCTTGGGCCATCTTATTTAAATCAATACTATATTTAGATAAATTAGGTGTGTTTTTATTAGATACCTCTACATTTTGGTTTTGCTTTGCTCCTGTATCAGTTATCATGCTTAATACTAATTCTCCAAGTTTCTCAATATCTACGCCTAATTTTTTTAATACAACTATGGCTACACCTTCACCTTCTTCTAATAATCCAAGTAGTAAATGTTCTGTACCAACATAATTGTGTCCTAGATCTCTTGCTTCAATAAATCCTAATTCAAATATTCTCTTTGTCCTAGGAGTGAATCCTAAAATATCAGAGCCAAATTCACCTTCCCCTATGGCTGCAATTATTTCTGCTCTTGCTTTTTCTAATGTCACTCCAAATTCCTTTAGGGATTTGGCTCCTACCCCTTCACCTTCTGCTATCAACCCTAGTAAAAGATGTTCAGTGCCAACATAATTGTGTTTTAAACCCTTAGCCTCTTCCTGAGATAAGAGTATTGCCTTCTGTGCTTTTTCTGTAAATCTTCCAAACATTGCCATTTTAATTAAACCTCCAAACCTATTAAATTATTTCTTAGGATTTGAGCTCTATGCATATCTCTCTCTTCCTTTATCATATCTTGTTGTAAATTTATTTGTATACTTGCTGGTTGAATTTCAACCATTAGTTTTATGATATCCTTAGAATTAATATTTTTGATTAATCCCATATCACATCCTAATTTTACATTTGATAAATGCGACATAGCTTCTTCAGATGAAATAAGCCTACTATAGTTTAATATACCTAATGATCTAAAAATTTTATCTTCAAGTTCAATGCTTTTCTTATCCATCATATATTTACGTGTGCTTCTCTCTCGAGAGACTATTTGAAATATAACCTTATTTAATTTCTTAATTATATCTTCTTCTGTCTCTCCCAAAGTTGTCTGATTTGATATTTGAAAAAGGTTGCCTAAGACTTTAGAACCTTCTCCATAAAGTCCACGTACTGTCAATCCTATTTTTCTCAATGCCTCTATAATAGAATTTAAGTGTCCTGTCATAGCTACGCAGGGAAGATGAACCATTACTGAGGCTCTAAGACCTGTACCTACATTAGTAGGACATGATGTTAAATATCCAAATTGTTCATGAAAGGCATAGTCAATCTTTTCTTCCAAATGGTCATCAATTTGTGAGCAAATTTTCCATCCTTCTTCTATGTCTAATCCAGATAATAGTACTTGTATTCTAATATGGTCTTCTTCATTTATCATTATAGTTGCCTTTTCGTCTTCTCTTAAAAGAAAGCTACTATTCTTTGTTGTTTGAACGAGACTAGGACTAATTAAATGTTCTTCAACAAATAAAGTTCTTTCTAATTCATTTAAATCCTGAACTCTATAATATTTATATAAATCAGCATTATTTTTCATAGCATTTAAAACTTCTTCAGCTACTGACTCTGATTCATCCATGGTCATAAAACCTGGAAATCTGTAGTTTGTCATATTTCTTGCGACCCTGATTCTAGTACTTACTACCACATCTTCATCTTTACCTAAACCATTCAACCATTTAGTCAATCCTCTCACCCCTCAATCTTGTCAATCTCCTCTTGAATTCTTTTAATTTTATCCCTTAATAGAGCTGCTTTCTCAAATTCTTCATTCTCGATTGATTCTTCCATTTCTGATCTCAATATTCCAATTGCTCTCCTATGAACAATTTTATTGTTAGCTCTTTTTGGAATTTTCCCTTTATGATTAGTATGACCATGTATACCTTTTAGCAAGGATTCCACATCATCTTGAAAAACTTCAAAACAGTGAGCACAACCAAACTTACCATTTTCCATGAACTTTCCATAAGTTAATCCACATCTACATGAAATATCCTTTACATTTTTATGCTGTTTAGAATCTATAAGACCAGTAAATATCTTTTGAAATGGAAATGGTATTTCAAAATCCAAATCCTTGTTTGCTTTAGCACATGAATCGCAAATATGTTTTTCCTCCACAGCTCCATTTATAATCTTTGTAAAATGAATAGTTGCATTGTTTTTTTCACATACTTGACATAACAAAATAACCACCCCCTATTTAGTAAGGATTAACAAGATATTCTTTAGAATATCCGCTCTCAGTTTATTTCTATCATCCATATTCTCATTATATAAAGCTCTATCCCCAATGGCAGCTTTCATAATCTCTCCTTCTCTTTTACTGATTATTTCCTCTTCTGTTAGACCATCAATTATATGATATGCTTTACTCTTGGTGATTGATTCTCCAATAGCATCTAGTATAATATGATTAATTTCTTCATACTCATCTATACCCACTTTTATAATCTTAATATACCCACCTCCGCCTCTTCTACTCTCAATATAATAACCTTTATAGGGAGTAAAACGAGTGGTGAGTACATAATTTATTTGAGAAGGTGCACATTCAAATTGTTCAGCCAGCTCATTTCTTTGTATTTCAATGATTTTGTCGTCTGAAACTTCCAGCAGTGATTTAATAAATCTTTCTATAGTATTACTTAGTCCTGGCATATAAATTCTCCTTTGACTTTGACTTTCTTTGCCCTTCGTTGTAAAAAAATATTTGTTTCAAAATTTATGCTTATATATCAAATAATTTTATCTAACTTTATTATAATCATTTTATCTTTTATTTTCAATATATTTTTAAATATAATAAAGCTCAGTCAAAATGACTGAGCTAGTATGTTTTATTCTTTTTCTACTTTTGATTCTGCAATTATCTTTTCAGCTATATTGTTTGGAACCTCATCGTATCTTAAAAATTCCATTGTAAAACTACCTCTTGC
>CAZIII010000017.1:3065-3494 GCA_964539425.1 uncultured Tissierellaceae bacterium
TAAATCAATTGCATATTCAAACATTTCTGAATGAGGAGCCTCAGCACTTACTTTTTGAGTCCCATCTTCTTGTTGCTCCATACCTAATATTCTACCTCTACGTTTGTTCATATCTCCCATTACATCACCCATATAATTATCTGGGATTGAGATTTCAACACTTACTATTGGTTCTAGTAATATTGGCTTTGCTGCTTCTATACCTTTTTTGAATGCTAAAGATGCTGCAATTTTAAATGCCATCTCATTAGAATCTACTGCATGGTAAGAACCATCAAATAATGTAGCTTTAATATTAACTACTGGATACCCTGCTAGTACACCATGATCCAGGGAATCTCTTATACCCTTTTCTACTGCAGGATAATAGTTTCTAGGAACTGCACCACCGAATACTTCTTCAGCAAAAACAAATGGTTCCTCACATGG
>CAZIII010000017.1:3529-13144 GCA_964539425.1 uncultured Tissierellaceae bacterium
AAATCTTATATGAACATCTCCATATTGACCTGCTCCACCTGATTGTTTTTTATGCTTCCCTTGTACAGATGATTTCCCTTTAATTGTTTCTCTATATGCGATCTTTGGATTAACTAAATTAACCTCTACTCCAAAGGTATTTTTCAATTTATCAACAATAACTGTTAACTGCATATTTCCTTGTCCGCCAATTAGAAGCTGTTTAGTTTCAGTATTTCTTTGGACAATAAATGTTGGATCTTCATCAGTTAGCTTAAATAATGATGTACCAATTTTTTCCTCATCGCCTTTAGCCTTTGGCTCTACAGCTAAGAATAATGTTGGCTGAGGATATTTTATACTATCATAAAGTGTATGGTTATTTCTTTCACATAGAGTATCTCCAGTTTGAGTAAAATTCAACTTTGCAGTAGCACCAATATCTCCTGCCTGTACTTCATTAACCTCAAGTTGATTTTTACCTCTAAGTAAAAATAGTCCACCCAACTTTTCAGATTTATCTTTTGTAGAATTGTATAATTCCATATCTTTAGTAATCTTACCTGATACTACTTTAAATAAGGTTAATTTTCCTACAAATGGGTCTATAATTGTCTTAAATACAACTGCTGAGAATGGTTCGCTTGGATCAACTTTTCTCTCAACCTCTTCATCATCATGTAGTCCCTTAACTACTCCAATATCCTTTGGAGATGGGATATAATCCTCAATAATTTCTAATAAGAAATCAACTCCTATAGCCTTGTCTGCTGCACCTACTACTAGAGGAACTAAATCGCCACTAGCAACTGCTAACCTTAAGCCCTTGGAAATTTCTTCAGGACTAAACGCTTCTCCTTCGAAATATTTCTCCATTAATTCTTCATCTGATTCCGCAATTTTCTCCATCAAACTTTCTCTTATGGAATCTATCTCATACTTTTGATCACTATTAAGTTCTATTTCTTTTCTTTGTGTTCCATTATATTCATAAGCCTTTTCATCCATAACAGATGCAAAGCCTCTAAAACTATCTGATACACCAATAGGTAAAGCAAATGGTATAATCTTATCACCAAATTTATCCTTTAGTTCTGAAAGAGTTTTTTCAAAATTTACTTCTTCTTTATTCATCTTGTTTAGAAAAATTATCCTTGGTGTTGAGTATTTTTCTAAGTTTTTCCATGATTTTTCTGTACCTACTTCAATTCCAGAAGAAGCATCAACTACCAAGACTGAGCCCTCAGATGCTCTTTTAGCACCATACATTTCACCAATAAAATCAAAATATCCTGGTGTATCTAATAAGTTAAATTTTGTATCTTTCCATTCTACAGGAATCACGGCTGTACCAATTGATACTTTACGTGCAATTTCTTCTTTGTCAAAGTCTGATACAGTGTTTCCATCTTCTACTCTACCTTGTCTTTTTGTTACGCCTGTTGCAAATAGTACCGCCTCAGTTAAAGTTGTTTTACCACAGCTACTATGTCCTAGCAAAGCTACATTTCTGATTTTATCAGTTGAATATGTCTTCATTATACATTGCCCCCTTAACCAGCATATTTATTTAAAAGATTTTATTAAAAATCTCATTAAACTATTTTTCACATTTCACAAAATTTTTAGTTAATTAGAATTAAAAAAAACGGAAAATTCACTACTTTTTGATTATATCACAAGACATATTATTATCATAGTCTTTTTTATTGCCCTATTTGAATTTCATTGATATACTAATTGTAGTAATTAAAGGAAGGAGTTGTTTGTATTGTCAATTAGTTTTAGAAGTGAAATAACAAATTTACAGCCTTATAAGCCTGGAAAACCTGTGGAAGATGTTAAAAGAGAATATGCACTTGATAATGTTGTCAAGCTTGCTTCCAATGAGAATCCAATAGGCTGCTCTCCAAAGGTTAAAGAAGCTATAATCAAGGCATTAGATAATTTATCGATTTATCCAGATGGAAACTCCACTGAATTAAAGGAAGTATTAGCTACTGAGCTTAAAATCAATGTTAATGAAGTACTACCAAGTGGCGGTTCTGACGAAATGATTGATTTAATAGCAAAAGCATATATCAGTAAAGATGATGAAGTTATAATGGCTGACATCACATTTCCAAGATACATACAAACCACAGAAATGATGGGTGGAACCCCTGTTATAGTACCACTAAAGGATTTTACATTTGATTTAGATGGTATATTAAGCAAAATTACTAATAAAACTAAAATTATCTGGATTTGTAATCCAAATAATCCTACTGGTACAATGGTCACTGAAAAACAATTTGTAGACTTTTTAGATAAAGTTCCATCTAATGTGTTGGTAGTATCTGATGAAGCCTATAGAGAATATGTAACTAGAGAAGACTATCCTCACGATACTATAAAACTATTTAAGAATTACCCTAATCTACTAGTTATGAGGACTTTCTCAAAAGCTTATGGTCTAGCTGGTATTAGAGTAGCTTATACCATAGGAAAAGAGGATATTTTGGAAAATATAAATAAAGTTAGAGCTCCTTTTAATGTAAACATCCTTGCCCAAGCTGCTGCAATTGCAGCTATTAAAGATACTGATTTCCTTCAAAAATCATATGATGTAAATTTAGAAGGAAAGAAATATCTATATAGTGAATTTGATAAATTAGGATTCTACTATGCTCCTTCAGAGACAAATCATATATTTGTTAATGTTGGTAGAAATGGACAAGAAGTATTTGTTGAAATGCAAAAAAAGGGAGTTATAATAAGACCTAATATCGGTGATTTTATTAGAGTATCCATAGGAACTATGGATGAAAATAAGATATTTATAGAAAAATTAAAAGAAGTACTAGATAAATAAAACAAGGGCTAAGCCCTTGTTTTATTTATTTTAAAATTATTTACCTAATTCAAAACTCCTATGAAGTGCATTTACTGCTTTATTTGTATATTCACTTTCAATTAAACAGGAAATTGTAGTATGAGAATCAGAAGTCTGAAGTATTTCGATATTTTCCTTAGATAGTGCTGATACTGCTTTTGCCATTACTCCTGGTATACCACGCATTTTATTCCCTATAATAGTTACTTTAGTACACTTTTGAAGCACCTCGTACTTCAAATTTAATTCTTTTAAAATCTTTTCTAGTTTGCTTGTTTGCCTTTCATCTATTATGAAAAAGATTTGCTTTGGATAAATATTAATCATGTCAATACTAATACCTGAATTTGCTATATTTCCAAACAACAGCTCATGATTTTCATATGATAAGTCTGTTGGCGTTATCTTTACTTGAGCTCTATTATTGATTTGAGCAACGGAAGTAATTACTTTTCCATAATCTTCTCTATATGATCTTTCTCTATCGTAGTTTGTAACCAGTGTACCCTCATAATCAGAGATGGTGCTCCTAATAACAATAGGTATATTGGATCTCATTGCAATTTCTACAGCTCTTGGGTGAAGTACCTTAGCCCCATACTCTGCCATTTGAAATATTTCATTATAAAATATAGTATCCATTACACGGGCATCGGGTACAATTTTTGGATCTGCAGTCATTACCCCATCAACATCTGTATATATTTCTACCTTCTCTGCTTTTAATGCTTCACCCATAATAGATGCTGTAACATCACTACCTCCCCTTCCAAGAGTAGTAATATCTCCATTTTCTGTTATTCCTTGAAATCCAGCAATTATTGGAATGATTCCTTTTTCCAAGCTCTTAAGTATATTTACAGGATTAACATTTAGTATCTTTGCATCTGAGAAATTATCATCAGTAATAATACCAGCTTGACCCCCAGTAAATACTGCTGCATCTAATCCCCTTGCTTTTAATGTGTTTGCAAATACTACAGCAGAAATTATTTCTCCACACGACATAAGAATATCTAGTTCCCTTAGTTCAGGTTCATTTATGGTAGCTTTCGCAAAGTTAATTAGAGTATCCGTAGCATATGGATCCCCTTCCCTTCCAATAGCCGAAACTACTATGACTGGACGTAGATCTTTATCCATTGCTAGCTTAATTTTATCTATAGCTTGATTCCTTCTTTCATCATTGATTACAGAAGTTCCTCCAAATTTTTGAATTATTATTTTCATTTTAGTCATCTCCACTGAAATTGTATTAAATACGATTTTTGTTTCATGCACAATTGCTGCCTTTATATATTATAGTTTATATTTGACCTCTTGTGAATGTTTTTTATTGACTATAATGACTTCAACACATAAAAAAACAGTCAAGTGACCGTTTTTTATGCAAACCATATATTTAATTCTCTTTCTGCACTTATGATAGAATCTGAGCCATGTATTATATTCTGTGTAATTGAATTAGCGAAATCTCCCCTTATAGTACCTGGTGCAGCTATCTTAGGGTCTTTATTCCCTATCATGCTACGAAGTGCTTCTACAACTGATTCTCCCTCTACCTCCATGGCCATTACAGGCCCTTCTAAAATATACTCTATTAGTTCATTAAAAAAGACTTTTCCCTTATGCTCTACATAATGTTCTTCAATTAATTCTCTGTTAGGTTGAAATAGTTTTGCCCTTGTGATTTTATAACCTCTTTTTTCAATCCTCCCTATGATTTCTCCCATAAGACCTCTTCTTACTCCATCAGATTTAATCATGATAAAAGTTTTTTCCATGAAATCACTCCCAGTTTTTTCTTGAATTAGATATATGTAATTATTACCCAATGATATCATTTATCTTCATGTAATAAAATAATTCATAAAATCTACCCCTTTGATACAAAAGGATTGTCTTTGATGTTAAATCTAAGTAAATAATCTTTTCCATGCTCTGCATAATCTATATTAATCCTTTTACTTCTTTTTATTTCATCTTGTGACATTTTCGGTGCATCCTCAACCCATATTCTGGAATCAGTAACTAAATCAAGTCCATAAACTTCCTTAGTCATACCATAGGCCATAACAAATTTGCCTGGACCATTGGTTAGATTAATTATTTCTCTCTTTGGTGGGCTTTCATATGGCCTTTTATATCTATTTTCATACATCTTCTCTATACCTTGGGTAGGTTCTACTGCACGGATGAGTACTGCACCATGTACTCCCTTCTTCTCAGTTACTATATTAAACAAAAGATACATACCATAAATAGTATAGATATAGATATGCCCTCCAGCTTCATCTATTATTCTTGTCCTATCAGTTAATCCTTTGTTAAAATGAGCACCCTCATCTTTAGCATTGATATAGGCTTCTGTTTCTACTATTTTACCTTTATATATATTGTTAGCATCTTTATATACAAGGTTTTTGCCAAGCAAATCCCTTGCAACTAATATGGTATTCCTTTCATAAAACTCTCTAAATAGTTTCATAAAAACTTCCTTTCAAACAATAATAATCCTTGAGATAGGTGGAATCTACTTCTAGTATCAAACCCTCTCAAAACTATGATACCTTGTACCTTGAAACGTTAGCTTACCTATATCACCCTCAGCCAACATACCATATTCCTTCCCTGAAATATGAAATTCTATTCTATCTCCAGATTCAACTTCAAATGTAGCATAATATGAAGTATTAGTAGAGGAATGCATATTATTGTTATGGTTGTGATTATGTCTTGAAGTATTTGTTCTTTTAGTTACTAAATTAGCTGCTACTGTTAGTACTGGTTGCTTATTATTTGAGTTCCATTGTCCAACTCCTTTAACAACTGTGAATGTTATTATACCAAATACTAATATGAAAAATATTGGAAACATAATACCTATAAAAGAATACATCATAGTCTCCCTCCTAATCTCCCTTTATTATATCTTGATGATTTAATTTTCCTCCAAGCTCTTTTTCAATATATAAATCCCTTAATCCCCAGAATTCCTTAAACTTAATATATTTGTCTACTGCATCTTTGTTATAGGTATCGTCAGTTTTTATAGCCCTAATCAGTATATTCTTAGGGGTATGTTCCATATCTATAAATTCCAACAATTGGACTTGATATCCTAATATCTCTAGAATATTTGCCCTCAGACTATCGGTTACCAAAGATGCTAATTTTTCTTTTATAATCCCATGGCCTAGCATAGGCTCCAATACTGGATTTTTAATTTTATCATAAAATTCATGCTGGCAACAAGGCACTGAAAGTATAGCTTGTGCTTCCCAGTTTACTGCCTTAACCAATGCAGCATCTGTAGCTGTATCACATGCATGAAGGGTAACTACCATATCCACGCTATCTAGACCTTTATAATCTTTAATATCTCCATGGATAAACTTCAATTTGTTGTAGTTTAAATCCTTGGCAACTTCGTTGCAGAATAGGATTACATCAGTTTTTAAATCAAGGCCAATAATATTAACATCTAGATTTAATATCTCTACTAAATAATAATATAATGCAAAGGTCAGATATGACTTTCCACATCCAAAGTCTACAATATTTAATGTTTTGTCCTTTTTTATTTTTGGTATAACATCTGCAACCATCTCTAAAAATCTATTTATCTGTCTAAATTTATCATATCTCTTTGATACAACTCTTCCCTTCTCATTCATTACACCAAGCCTAATTAGAAAATCACAAGCTTTTCCATCTTCAATTATATAAGACTTTTTTCTATTGTGAGATACATCTACACTTTCCTTTGTAGGTTTCTTTTTTAAAATAGTAGCTTTACCTTTCTTGTTTACTAATATCTGATAATCTGCCTCTTTTGTAAATATTACCCCTTGTTTAAAACTTTGGATCAACAGATTCTCTATTTCATCAATGGCTTCAGTATTATCAAGATTTTTATGCAATACTTTATTATTATATTCATAGGCAAATTGTAGCTTTATATTATCCTTTATAAGCACAGGTTTTATGGATACTTTATTAAAACTATCCTGATCTTTTCTTCTTAAATTACTAAGCACACCATATATAATTTGTTCATTTGAAATAATTTCTTTTAATAAAATCACAACTTCATTCATTGAAAATCTCCTTATATTTCATAATCAACTACTACTCTATCTTCTAGAAATTGCTTTATATATTCAACCACTTTTACATGATCTGGATGTTTTTGATATATATTTAGTTCATCAATACTATTAAACTGAGAATATAGAATAAGATCATGTGCTTGAGGATCATTTACAATATTGATTCCAACCTCCAACTTATGAATTTCTTTAATCTTTCCATTTAATTCTTCAAGCTTTTTCTTTATATCTTTTGCATTTTCTAGTTTACTCTTCCCCTCTACATTATCTTTTATCTTCCACATTACAATATGTTTTATCATCAGTAATTCCTCCTTAATTATTCAAACTCTTCTACTTTAACACTTATCAAACCTGTTTTCATAATGAAATTTCTTAAATTTTTATTATACATAGCTGGTACCTTCATATTTTTCATTCTAATATTCCACACCAAAGATTTTGTATAGGATTTATATAGCTTATGATACCCCGTAAAATCTTCTCTTAATGCTTTTGAAAGTGCTAGAGCGCTTCTAAATGCATAGCTTAATCCTTCAGCAGAACTAGGGCTTATGAATCCAGCAGCTTCTCCAATTAAAGCAATTTGATCATTTCCAATACATATTTGATTGGAATTCTTAGGCCTTCTCAAATGAGTACCCTCTACCTTGACACTATTTTCTAATTTAAAACCCTTGTCTTTTAATTTTTCCTTTAATAATTGAAATTTTCCGTGTACATCGTCATTGAGCTTCAATGCAGCTCCTACAATTAGATGTTCTTCCTTTGGAATTGTCCAAGAATAAAAATCACTTATCTCTTTATCAAAAATTGCCCCATGATAGTCTAAGTTATGATCAGTCTTAAACCATTCTTGTATAGTAATATAAAGATCAGGGTCTGGATAGTTATTAAAGCCTTGTTTTCTAACTTTTGAAAATGCTCCATCGCCACCTACCACTATCTTTCCTGTCTCCTCACATTCTTTCCCATCGTGGATAAACTTTACTGTCACTCCATCTGTAGTGGCATTATAGGACTTATATATGCAATTATATATAGTCTTAACCCCTGATGGAATTAAACTAGCAAGCCACTTATCAAATTTTTCTCTATCTATATTAACATAATTCCTTTGGTAATATCTTTCATTGGAATTATCAAAGTCCAGTACACGAACTGCAAATAACTGAGGGCTAACCAACACGGACTTAGGTATACCTAATCCAAACTTGGCCAACATTAATTGAGCATCAGGGGCTACTAATCCACCACAGGTCTTTACCCTATTATACTCATGGTTTTCTTGAAAATCTCTTCTTTCTAGTACTAATACTTTATAGTCTTTTCCAATTAATCTTGCTAATGTAGAACCTGCAGGTCCACCACCTACGACTATAACATCATACAATCTTATTACCCCCTAGAGTCTATCTTACAATATTACTCATGATATCCCCTCATTTATATTTTAACTCATTTAACTTTATATAATCACCTTTCCCAATACTTCACCTATACTATCATTGAAAGTAAGTAAGGCACTACTATTATATTGAGTTTCTGATTTGTTTATTAAAACTAATTTATTCCCCCTATAATATTCAATTAAACTTGCTGCCGGATATACCGTTAAAGAAGTACCTCCTATAATTAATACATCTGCGTTTTGAATATATTCTATAGATTTATTTAGTACATCCATATCTAAACTTTCCTCGTAAAGAACTACATCCGGCTTCACTACCCCATTACATTCATCACAGATTGGTATGGATGAAGTCTCAATTACATAATCCAATGGAAAATATTTATTGCATTTAGTACAGTAATTTCTATGTACTGATCCATGGAGTTCTAATACATTCTTTGAACCTGCCATTTGATGAAGCCCATCAATGTTTTGGGTAATTATTGCTTTAAGTTTTCCAATTCTCTCTAATTTAGCTAATGAGATATGTGCTAAATTTGGTCTTGCTTCTGCATAAATCATCTTAGTTTTATAGAATTCGAAAAAATCTTCTGTATCTTTTTTAAAACATGTATGACTTAACATATATTCTGGTGGATACTTAGAATTGTTAGATGCAGTATAAAGACCAGCTGCAGATCTAAAATCAGGGATATTGCTTTCAGTAGATACGCCTGCCCCTCCAAAAAATACAATATTATCACTCTTATTGATTATAGTTTTTAGTTTTTCAATCGACATTTTATCATCTCCTTGTATCTTCTATATTAAATCTACCCCCTGCGCTAGAGAAGTAAAATCATTTTATCATCCTATATAAACTAACTTCTCCATTTCCTTCTCTTAATTCTCTTAACTTAGGAACTATTGTTGTATAGTGAATTGTAGCGTTGTGAGCGCTAATAGCATCTTGGTCCTCCCACTCTTCAATAAAAGTCATTACATTAGGATTTTTTATATCTTCATAAAGATTGTAAGATATGCATCCTTTTTCTTCTCTACTTTTTAATATTAATTCTTCTATTAAATTTAAATACTCCTCTTTTTTGCCCGCTTTTATTGTACTTTTCGCAACTATTGTAATCACGTCTACCATTCCTCTCTTTTTTGATATTCTACTTCAATGTAACTTCTGGGTCATCTTCATAGGCTGATCCTATTAAGCAAAGTTTATTTAATATCAATGCAAACAACAT